>NZ_JBNNWE010000023.1:0-67275 GCF_050280905.1 Pseudomonas sp. NPDC086278 | reverse complement strand
ATTCTCGTCCGGCTCGCGCGCCCGAATTCAGGAGTGCTCCATGAAAATCAGTGTATTTGGTAGCGGTTATGTGGGTCTGGTGCAAGCGGCCGTCCGGTTGTTTCCTACATCGCTGGTGTGACTGCCCCTGCGGGCAAGCGCATGGGCCATGCTGGCGCAATCATCTCTGGCGGCAAAGGCACTGCAGACGAGAAGTTTGCTGCCCTGGAAGACGCAGGCGTTAAAACCGTGCGTTCGCTGGCAGACATCGGCAAGGCGTTGTCCGAGCTGACCGGTTGGGCGATCAAATAAGCCTCGCGCTTAGCTGACGCTTCACCAAACAGAGGCCACCTTCGGGTGGCCTTTGTCGTTTCTGAAGTTTGTACCGGCCTTTGTGGTCAGGGGGGGGCCTGTTCGACGGAGAAGCAGGCGCAAATCTGACAAGCGTGAACTGTCGGCCATTATCGGTTTTGGGGGCCGCTTAGCGACCCAACGGGGGCGAGCCCCCTAGCCACAAGGGCTTCTTAAGTAAATTAGATATGTAAACGCGACACGGAAACGTCGCATATCGGATAGTTCGCCCTGTAACAGTGCGTTTTTGCGGCGAATTCGTTAGGCTAGCGACCATTTTTGCGAACGCCGCCCACAAGGCAGCGCCGCGCTAAAGGGTCAATCCCATACGGATCGACAGCATTTCCCTCACCCACATGGGAAATCCCTCTCTAAATTCCGATTCAGTAGTGTGGTATTTCCTTAATGAAAGTGTTGAAAGGCCAGGACATCCTGGCACTTGGTTTTATGACGTTTGCCCTGTTTGTCGGGGCCGGCAACATCATCTTCCCGCCTATTGTCGGCTTGCAGTCCGGACCTCATGTCTGGATGGCGGCGCTGGGCTTCCTGATCACCGCGGTCGGTTTGCCGGTGATCACAGTGGTGGCGCTGGCGAAAGTCGGTGGCACGATGGATGTGTTGAGCAGCCCGATCGGCAAAATCGCCGGTGGCCTGTTGGCCGCAGCGTGCTACCTCACGGTTGGTCCGTTGTTCGCCACGCCGCGCACCGCGACCGTGTCGTTCGAAGTGGGCCTGGCGCCGCTGACCGGCGAAAGCCCGCTGGCGCTGTTCCTCTACAGCTCGGTGTACTTCCTGCTGGTGTTCTTCATCTCGCTGTACCCCGGCCGTTTGCTGGACACCGTCGGACGTTTCCTCGCGCCACTGAAGATCATCGCCCTGGCCGCGCTCGGCATCGCCGCGTTCATGCTGCCCGCCGGTGATATCGGTGTGGCCACGCCTGAATACGTCGCGGCACCGTTCTCTCAAGGTTTCATCAATGGTTACCTGACCATGGATACCTTGGGCGCCCTGGTGTTCGGCATCGTCATCGTCAACGCGATCCGTTCCCGTGGCGTCGAGTCGCCCGCGTTGATCACCCGTTACGCGATCATCGCCGGGTTGATTGCCGGCGTGGGGCTGGCGCTGGTGTACGTCAGCCTGTTCCGTCTGGGTTCGGGCAGTCATGAAGTGGCGGCCGGGGCAACCAACGGTGCAGCGGTGCTGCACGCCTATGTTCAACACACCTTCGGATCGTTAGGCAGCGGTTTCCTGGCGGTGTTGATCTCCTTGGCTTGTCTGGTGACAGCGGTCGGCCTGACCTGCGCCTGTGCCGAATACTTCAGCCGTGTGCTGCCACTGTCCTACAAGACACTGGTCATTATCCTGGCGGTGTTCTCGCTGTTTGTGTCCAACCTGGGCCTCACCAAGCTGATTGCCTTCTCGATCCCGGTGCTGACGGCGATCTACCCGCCGTGCATCGTCTTGGTAGCGCTGAGCTTCTGCAAAGACTTCTGGCATGAGCAGGGCCGCATCGTTGGCCCGGTGATGCTGGTGTCGTTTATCTTCGGCATGATCGACGCGCTCAAGGGTGCGGGTCTGGCGGACTGGATGCCGACTCAGCTGTCCCATCTGCCGCTGAGTGCGCAGGGGCTGGCGTGGCTGGTGCCGTCGTTCATGACGCTGGTGGTCGCCGTGATCTGCGACCGTCTGCTGGGCAAGCGCGAAGAAGCGCTGGCTTAAGCTGCTGTTCATTGGCCTGCCATAAGCGGGCCGATCAAGCAGAAAACAGCAATGCCCCGTACCCCTCGGTACGGGGCATTTTTTTGGCATCGGTGCAGTGTCTTTTTCCTTGAGCTAACGTCGAACCACTACACATCCAATTGTCGGGCGGGGCTTTCGTGGCGAGGGGGCTTGCCCCCGTTGGGTCGCGAAGCGGCCCCAGCATTCTGGGCCTGCTGCGCAGTCCAACGGGGGCAAGCCCCCTCACCACAGAAGCTTGCCCCCACAGCGCGTAAATCCCAAGGACCTGCATGTCGTTCATCCACGCCAACATCATCCACCTCCTCGCCGCACTCTGGTTTGTCATCTGCTGGGGTGGTTACACCCGTTATGCCACGTGGAAGGGCCGTGATACCGCGTGCCTGGCCAGCGTGCTGCACCTGTACCGCGAAGACTGGATGCGTCGCATGCTGCTGCGCGATAACCGCATCGCCGATGCGAGTGTGGTGGGCAACCTGGAGCGCAACGCCTCGTTCTTCGCGTCCAGCACGTTGATCATCCTCGCCGGTATTCTCACCGTGCTCGGTGCATCCGAACGGGCGGTGTCGTTATTGGCGGATATTCCAATGGTGCAGCAGGCCTCTCAGGGCATGTCCGAAATCAAGCTGCTGTGCCTGGCGCTGGTGTTTGTCTACGCGTTTTTCACATTCAGTTGGTGCATGCGCCAGTACAACTTCGCCGCGATCCTGATTGGCTCGGCGCCGATGATTGGTGAGCGCCATGTGTCCGAGCAAGAACGCAAAGCCTTCGCGGCCCGCGCGGCGCGCGTGATCTCGATGGCCGCCAACCAGTTCAACTTTGGCCTGCGTTCGTATTACTTCGGCATGACCATGCTGGCCTGGTTCGTCAGCCCGTGGTTGTTCATGTTGATGAGTGCCGGGGTGGTGCTGGTGTTGTATCGCCGGGAGTTTCATTCCGACGTGCTCGACGTAATGGTCTATACCCCTACAGAGGCGCCATTGCCCGAAGCCAACAAAGAGGTTGTTTGATGAGTATTCCGTTCTGGTGTGTGTTTATCAGTGCGTTGCTGATTTACGTGGCGCGTATGCCGGTCGCCAAGGCCATGAAAGAGCAGGGCGGTTACAACAATCACCTGCCGCGCCAGCAACAGGCGCAACTCACCGGGTTCGGTGCCCGCGCCGTGGCGGCACATCAAAACTGTATCGAAGCGTTCATGTTGTTTGCGGTGGGCGTGTTGATGGCGCACACCACGCAAACCGCAGGCTGGCTGATCGATTTACTGGCCATCATCTTCGTGATCAGCCGAATCGTTTATTTGTTGTGTTATTGGGCGGACCTGGCCTGGCAAAGAAGTCTGGTCTGGATCGTTGGATTAGTGTGTTCATTGCTGTTGATGATTAGTCCGACTTTTAGAACTATTTTGCTCTAGTCGGCAAATCGCAGACAAAAGAAAACCCGCACTTGGCGGGTTTTCTTCTTCACGCTAAAAACTGTTTTAGTTTTTAGGTGCTTCTTTTGCTGCAGCTTCGTTCGATTCAGCCTGAGCTTTGGCGGCTTCGGCGTTTTCTTTCGCGGCGTCGTTCACTTTATCCTGAGCTTTGTTCATGTCTTGCTGAGCTTGCTCGGCATGTTGGTTGGCATCTTGAGCTTTGTCCTCGGATTTTTTATCGCAGGCAGCGAGACCGAGGGAAGCGGTCAACATCAAGGCAATAGCTAAAGTCTTACGCATGGGGTGTATCTCCTTATGGAAAATATCTACTGGCCTTTCGAGCGTGACCATTCGGGTTAAGTTCCTCAATTCGTTCAGATATATAAGATTGTTCCCGCGGGAACTTTTACGAATGGACCCAATACGATTCCTCGAATATTAAGAAGAGTTTTAATCCCATGGCCGAAAACCCCGTTTTTGAGCGTGCGACGCGATTTCTGTCAGCGCTGCGGCATTGCCAGGTCCTCGGATTGCGGGTGCACAGCGCCAGCAGCGAAGGGCTGACTGTCATACTTCCTTACAGTTCGCAGATCGTCGGCGATCCGCAAACCGGCGTGATCCACGGCGGCGCGCTGACCTCGCTGATGGACACCGCGTGCGGCATGTCGACCCTGTGTGTACTGCCCGAATTCGAAGTCTGCCCGACGCTCGACTTGCGCATCGACTACATGCACGCCGCCGAACCACACAAGGATGTCTACGGTTTCGCCCAATGTTATCGGGTGACCACCGACGTCATCTTCGCTCGCGGATTTGCCTATCAGGATGATCCCGAGCAACCCATCGCCCATGTCGTGGGCACGTTCATGCGCATGGGCAAGGCAATCAAAGGCACCAAAGGTTTCGGCGGCGTCATTGCAGGGGGTGCGCAATGAATGAGTCCTTCAAGGAGCAACTGCAGCAGGCCCATGAACAGGGCGACTACGCTTCGCTGCTGCACCTGATTCCCTACGCCAGACTGATTGGTGTCGAGTGTTCGCGCGTGGGCGATGAGTTGCTGTTTCGCCTGCCGGCCAACAAGGACAACATTGGTAACCCTTTACTCCCGGCGATTCATGGCGGGGTGATTGCCGGGTTCATGGAGCTGTCGGCGGCGCTGCACTTGTTGATTGCCACCGGCTCGCCGGGCGTGCCGAAGATCATCGACTTCTCCCTCGACTACCTGCGCGCCGGACAGTTTCGCGATACGTGGGCGCGCTGCCAGGTTTGCCGGCAGGGCCGGCGGGTTGCCAACGTCGCGATTACGGCCTGGCAAAGCACCGAAGGCGAGCCGATTGCCACGGCCCGGGCACATTTCAAAATTGAAGAGCCCTTGAAATCCTGAACTCAGCCCCAAACTCTGATGACAACCCGCCGCCGACCCTGAAGGTCGCGGCCACTGCCATCTGATTGGAGTTTGATGACCATGAGTGTGGAAACTCAAAAGGAAACCCTGGGCTTCCAGACCGAGGTGAAGCAACTGCTGCACCTCATGATCCATTCGCTGTATTCCAACAAGGAAATCTTCCTTCGCGAATTGATCTCGAACGCCTCTGACGCTGTCGACAAGTTACGTTTCGAAGCCCTGTCCAAGCCTGAGTTGCTGGAAGGTGGCGCCGAACTGAAAATCCGTGTGAGCTTCGACAAAGACGCCAAAACCGTCACCCTCGAGGACAACGGCATCGGCATGAGCCGCGAAGACGCGATCACCCACCTGGGCACCATCGCCAAATCCGGCACCGCCGATTTCATGAAGCACCTGTCGGGCGACCAGAAGAAAGATTCGCACCTGATCGGTCAATTCGGTGTCGGCTTCTACTCGGCCTTCATCGTCGCCGACAAAGTGGATGTGTTCAGCCGTCGCGCCGGTGCTGCCGCCAGCGAAGGCGTGCACTGGTCGTCCAAGGGCGAAGGCGATTTTGAAGTCGCCACCGTCGACAAGGCTGACCGCGGCACCCGCATCGTCCTGCACCTGAAGTCCGGTGAAGACGAATTCGCCGATGGCTGGCGCCTGCGCAACATCATCAAGAAGTACTCCGACCACATCGCGTTGCCGATCGAGTTGCCAAAAGAAGTGGCAGCCGCTGAAGGCGAAGAGGCTCCGGCTGTTGAGTGGGAAACCGTCAACCGCGCCAGCGCCCTGTGGACCCGTCCTCGCACCGAAGTGAAAGACGAGGAATACCAGGAGTTCTACAAACACATCGCTCACGACTACGAAAACCCGCTGAGCTGGAGCCACAACAAGGTCGAAGGCAAGCTCGAATACAGCTCGCTGCTGTACGTGCCGGCCCGTGCTCCGTTCGACCTGTACCAGCGTGAAGCGCCGAAAGGCCTGAAGCTGTACGTGCAGCGTGTGTTCGTCATGGACCAGGCCGAGTCGTTCTTGCCGCTGTACCTGCGCTTCATCAAGGGTGTGGTCGACTCCAACGACCTGTCGCTGAACGTGTCGCGGGAAATCCTGCAGAAAGAACCGAACATCGACTCCATGAAGTCGGCGCTGACCAAACGCGTGCTCGACATGCTGGAAAAACTGGCGAAAAACGAGCCTGAGCAATACAAGGGCTTCTGGAAGAACTTCGGTCAGGTCATGAAAGAAGGCCCGGCAGAAGATTTCGCCAACAAAGAGAAAATCGCGGGTCTGCTGCGCTTCGCATCGACCAACGGTGATGACGGCGAACAGGTTGTAGGTCTGGCCGAGTACCTGGCCCGCGCCAAGGAAGGTCAGGACAAGATTTACTACCTGACCGGCGAAACCTACGCGCAAGTCAAAAACAGCCCGCACCTGGAAGTCTTCCGCAAGAAAGGCATCGAAGTGCTGCTGCTGACCGACCGCATCGACGAGTGGCTGATGAGCTACCTCAGCGACTTCGACGGCAAGAACTTTGTCGACGTGGCGCGCGGTGATCTTGACCTCGGCAATCTGGACTCGGAAGAGGACAAGAAAGCTGCGGAAGAAGTCGCCAAGTCCAAAGAAGGCCTGGTTGAGCGTCTGAAAGCCGCGCTGGGTGATTCGGTGGCTGAAGTACGGGTTTCGCACCGTCTGACCGATTCCCCGGCGATCCTGGCCATCGGCGAACAGGACCTGGGCCTGCAAATGCGCCAGATCCTCGAAGCCAGTGGGCAGAAGGTTCCGGATTCGAAGCCGATCTTCGAATTCAACCCGGCTCACCCGCTGATCGAGAAGCTTGACGCCGAGCAGAGTGACGAGCGCTTCGGCGACCTGTCGCACATCCTGTTCGATCAGGCGGCTCTGGCGGCTGGCGACAGCTTGAAAGACCCGGCGGCGTATGTGCGCCGTCTGAACAAGCTGTTGGTTGAACTGTCGGTTTGATCGCGTTGTAAAAAAACCCGCTTCGGCGGGTTTTTTCATTCTGGTGTCTTTTACTGGGAATTAGTCATGAGCCAAATCACTGTTCGTTCGGTCGTTTATCAGTTCGATGGCCAGACCTATGAAAGCCGTCTGGCCTTCGACGCTGACCACAACGGCCCGCGTCCGGGCCTGTTGATGGCGCCGAACTGGATGGGCATCAGCGCCGGTGCCGAAGAGATCGCCAAGTCGGTGGCGGCCAACGGTTATGTGGTGTTGATCGCGGACCTGTACGGTCAATCGGTGCGTCCGAAAAATGGCGACGAGGCCGGGGCGGCGATGATGCCGTTGAAGCGTGATCGAGGCTTGCTGCGCAAACGCATGCAGGCAGCGTTCGAACAACTGCAAGGGCAGGGCGAAGCGGCGGTCGATACCGCGCAGCTGGCGACGTTCGGTTTCTGCTTCGGCGGTTGCTGCGCGCTGGAACTGGCTCGCAGCGGCGCGTCAGTGAAAGCGGCGGTGTCGTTCCATGGCTCGCTCGATACGCCGAACGTCAATGATGCGAACAACATCAAAGGCTCGGTGCTGGTGCTGCATGGCGCGTCCGATCCGTTGGTGCCGAAAGAGCAACTGCCGGCGTTTGAAACCGAAATGAATGCGGCGGGTGTGGATTGGCAATTGCTGAGCTACGGCGGCGCGGTGCATTCGTTTACCGACCCGCATGCCAATGTGCCGGGCAAGATGATGTATGACGCGAAAACGGCGGCCCGGGCGTTTGTGTCGATGCATAACTTGCTGGATGAAGTGTTCAAGGGCTGATGGCTGCTTATTGCCCCGACATCGTTGGTGTCAGGGCTGGCCCTATCGCGGGCAATCCACGCTCCCACAGGTACGGCGCAATCCTTGTGGGAGCGGGCTTGCCCGCGAAGGCGGTGTTACATGCACCGAAGATCTCAAGGCAACTCAATCCGCTCACTTTCCCCCGGCACCGTCGGCCAATCCCCAGCCGCCCAGCGTCGCCGTGCTTCATCGATCGCCGCCGGATCGCTAGCGACAAAATTCCAGTTGATGCGCCGCGGTCCATCCAGTGGCGCCCCGCCAAACAACACCGCATGACAGTCGCTCTCGGCGAACAGTGTCATCGCTTCCCCCGCCGGTAACACCACCAGCGAATTCAGCTCCAACGGCTCACCGTCCAACTGCGCCTCACCGCTCAACACATACAGCGCCCGCTCTTCATGCTCGGTCGGGATCAGCAGCGTGGTCGCCGTTTGCAGCTTCAGTTCCGCATACACCGTAGGAGAAAGCACCGGCACCGGTGATTCCAGGCAAAAGCCTGACCCGGCAATCATCCGGATCTGCACCCCCAGGTTCTCGCTGACCGGCAACGTCGCCGCCGGGTGATGGCTGTAATGCCCCGGACCCTGTTCATGCTCCTTGGGCGACGCCAGCCACACCTGCAAACCGTGCATCGTGAAACCGCGCTCCTTCAAACTCTCTGGCGTGCGCTCGACATGGGCAATCGCGCTGCCCGCCGTCATCCAGCTCACGTCGCCGGCCTGCACCACCTGATCAGAGCCGAGGCTGTCCTTGTGCTGAATTTGCCCGTCGAACAAATAGGTGAGGGTCGACAGGCCAATGTGCGGATGCTGACGGATGTTCATGCCTTTGCCCGACGGATAACGGGTTTCGAGCATGTGATCAAAAAACACGAAAGGCCCGACGCTGCGGCATTTGGCGGACGGCAATGGGCGAAGAATCGGCTGACCTTCGACATCTTCGGCACGAGGGCGGATCACGAGCGGAGTGTTCATGCTGCATTCCAGGCTGAGCGGGCGATGCGTGGAGCATAACCCGCTTGCCCAGCCCTTGCCGCTATTGGCTGAACGCGCCTTCGGACAGGTGGGTTTCGATGCTGACGTCGGTGGTGGTCATCAGCTTGTGGATCGGGCAGCGATCAGCCACGCGGTGCAGTTCATCGCGTTGCGCGTCGGTCAGCACACCCTTGAGCGTCAGTTTGACGTGCAGCACGTATTTGCCTTTCTGTTCTTCGCTGTTGTCGCGTTTGACCTCCACGCCCACGCCCGTCAGCGGGATGTCTTTTTTCTTGGCGTACAGCTTCAGGGTCAAGGCTTTACAGGCGCCCAATGCGGCATCGAAGTAATCGTGGGGCTCTGGCGCCGAGCCCTCGCCACCGGCCGAGGTTGGCACGTCGGCAAACAGTTCGTGGTCGTCGATCTGGACGCTGTGGCGAAACCCTTCGGCGGAAACGGTATTCACAGTAACGGTCATGGCAAGCCTCCCAGGCAGGAAAAAGTCGTTCGATCAAAAAAGACCTTGAAGTTATAGAGCATTCCTACCCGGTCGCGTTCCACTTTCTTACAAGGTGAACGGTCTGTCATGCGGCGAGGTCTACGCTGTTCCTGTCCTCGGAGATTGCCCGTGCCCCTGTCCCGCTTGAGCCTTGCCTGGTTGTTGGTGCTGATGAGTGCTGAGGCCTTCGCCCGCGACTATGCCTACAGTGACGCACACTTGCATTACGTGGATTTTTTCCAGGAAACAGCAGGCATGCCGAAGTTGCTGCAGGCCATGGCCGACAATCACATCGAGCATGTGATGATTTCCGGCATTCCGGTGGCCAAGAAATGGCATGAAGACGAACCCAAGCGCCCGCGTTATTACGCCGGGGACGACGCCGATGCCTATTGGTACAGCGCGACCGACACCATCGTTGCTGCGGCGGTGAACAAACTGACACCCGAACAGCGTCAGCGTTTTCATCCGTTCCTGTCAGGCTTCAACCCCAACGACAAAAACTCCGCCGCGCACATCCAGCGCATGCTCGATCTCAATCCGGGCCTGTGGCAGGGCATCGGCGAGGTCTTTACCCGCCATGATGACCTGACCGCGTTGACCTCCGGCGACACGCCTCGGGCCAACAACGAGGCGATGACGCGGATTTATCACCTCGCCGCCGAGAACGATTTGCCGGTGATGCTGCACTCCAACATCACCTCCAAGCGTGAGAGAAATCCGCTGTACCTGTCGGAAATAGAGCAGCCGCTGCGCAATCACCCTCATACCCGCTTCATCTGGGCGCATGCCGGCACCAGCGCCGAGATTCATCGGCATCAGAAGCAGCTGGATTTCCTGCTGCCGACCCTGACGCGAATGCTTGAGGCGTACCCCAATTTGTTCATTGACCTGTCCTGGAGCCTGCTCACGCCTTACTTGCTGGATGAGCAAGGCAAGCCGCGTGAAGAGTGGCTGAAGCTGGTGGAGCGCTTTCCGGATCGCTTCATGCTCGGGTCCGACGTGGTAGGACGTTTCAACAAGCTCGGTCAGGAAATGCGTAGCTTCCACCCGTTCCTCGATGCCTTGCCCGAGGACGTTGCGAGAAAAGTCGCGCGGGATAACTTCCTCGCCGTCCTGCCGCGTGCCGTGCGCTGAACGGATCCCTGGCCGACGGCGTCAGCGCCAATGCCACGCAAGTTGAAGACCTGGCGCATAAGGTTCACGGCATCAGCAAAGTCTTCGACGTGATTCGCACACGATGGTGGCGCGGTTTTCGGTGTAGCCCATCGGTCAAGCGTGGCACTCAACCCAGTGGGAGCGGGCTTGCTCGCGAAGGGGCCCTGACATCCAATAAAGATGTTGCCTGACACTCCGCATTCGCGAGCAAGCCAGCTCCCACAGGGATTGGATTGGCTTGCCGTCCTTTATCAGGACGAAAAAAAGCCCCGCGTTGGCGGGGCTCTTTGGGTTGAGGCGGATCAGCTGCCTTTGACTGTCTTGCCGTTGACCGTACCGTCGAGGAGCATGATGTTGTACTCCTTGCCGTCGGTTTCAACCTGTTGCAGGCGAACCAGCAGGTAATCCCAATCCTTGGCGAACCACAGGACAGTGGTGCGCTTGCTTTGCGTCGGGTCACGCACGCGCTCGACCTTGATCGCATCGATCTGGCCAGCCTTGGTGTCGACTTTTTCCGAGCCCAGCACGCGGAAGTCATAGGTATCGACTTCGCCGTCATCGACGACCTGGTAGCTCATGCTTTTCTTACCGGCGGCCACGTCGTGTTGCAGGGCCAACTGGTACGTCGATTTGTCGACCATGCCGCGATTGAGCGGGATCTTGACCGCGTCGCCGCGATCGGTGCCGGTGACCATTTTGGTGGTCCAGTCGAAATCCAGATCCGCCTTCTTGGCTTTGCCCAGGCCACCGCGCTCGAAGTGGTAGGACTGAGGCAGCAGCGTGTCTTTGTCCAGGGTCAGGGTGCTTTCTTCCGTCAGGCTGGCGATCATCATCGATGCCTTGAAGCTGAGCTTCCAGACGCCATTGGCTTCCTTGGTCAGGCTGCGCTCGGCGGTGCCGCTCATGGGAAGCTGTTTCCAGTCGGCGGTGTAGCTGGCGGAGAACGGTTGAAGGTCTGCGGCCTGTGCCAGAGGCAAGGCGAGCAGAGCGCAAGCGAAGAGCAGGGCGCGACGCATAAAATCTCCTAGATTCGAATCAAGTGGCCGCTGGCCGCGAGTAACGTTCCATCCAGTAAAGCACCTTGTTCGCCGAGTGATAGGCGACCTTCGGCAAACCAGCGCACGGCCATCGGGTAGATCAGGTGTTCCTGGGTATGGACTCGCTGCGCCAGACTGTGCGGCGAATCGTGCAACTCTACCGGTATTACTGCCTGTACGACCAGTGGTCCGCCATCGAGTTCCTCGGTGACGAAGTGCACGGAGCAGCCATGTTCGGTGTCGCCGGCTTCCAGCGCGCGCTGATGCGTGTGTAACCCTTTGTATTTGGGCAGCAGCGAGGGATGGATATTGAGCAGGCGACCCGCGTAGTGGCGTACGAAGTCGGCGCTGAGAATGCGCATGAAACCGGCCAGTATCACGAGTTTGGGGTTGAAGGCGTCGATCAGTTCGATCAGTGCGGCGTCGAACGCTTCGCGGCCGTCGAACGCCTGGTGATCCAGGGATCGGGTGTCGATGCCCGCGTCCCTGGCGCGTTGCAGGCCGTAGGCGTCGGCGCGGTTGGAAATCACCGCAGCGATGCGGACCGGGCTGTCGCCGGTCCGCGTGCTGTCGATCAAGGCCTGCAAATTACTGCCGGTGCCGGAGAGCAGCACCACGACATCACAGGTTGCGGACATTAATGAGCCTTGAGGTTCTTCAGTTCGACCTGAGCCGCGCCTTCGGCAGCGGTGGAGATCTGGCCGATGACCCAAGGCTGCTCGCCGGCTTCGCGCAGGACGTTCAACGCGGTTTCAACGTGCTCCTGAGCCACGCAGATGACCATGCCGACGCCGCAGTTCAGCACGCGGTGCATTTCGTTTTCGTCGACGTTGCCTTTTTCTTGCAGCCAGTCGAACACCGCAGGACGGGTCCAGCTCGCGACATCGACCACTGCTTGCGCGCCTTTTGGCAGCACACGCGGGATGTTGTCCAACAGGCCACCACCGGTGATGTGGGCCATGGCTTTGACGGCGCCGGTGTCCTTGATCAGCTTGAGCAGCGGCTTCACATAGATGCGGGTCGGGGCCATCAGCAGGTCGGTCAGCGGTTTGCCGTCGAGCTGGATGTTTTCGATGTCGGCGCCGGACACTTCGATGATCTTGCGGATCAGCGAGTAGCCGTTGGAGTGCGGGCCGGAAGACGGCAGGGCGAGCAGGGCATCGCCGGCAGCGACTTTCGAACCGTCGATGATTTCGGATTTTTCCACCACGCCGACGCAGAAACCGGCCAGGTCGTAGTCTTCGCCTTCGTACATGCCAGGCATTTCAGCGGTTTCGCCGCCGACCAGGGAGCAGCCGGACAGTTCGCAGCCCGCGCCGATGCCGGTCACGACCTGGGTCGCGGTTTCGACGTTCAGTTTGCCGGTGGCGTAGTAGTCGAGGAAAAACAGCGGCTCGGCGCCGCAGACCACGAGGTCGTTCACGCACATGGCCACCAGGTCGATGCCGATGCTGTCGTGTTTGTTCAGGTTCAGTGCCAGGCGCAGCTTGGTGCCGACGCCGTCGGTGCCGGAAACCAGCACCGGCTGCTTGTAGCCGGCCGGGATTTCGCAGAGGGCGCCGAAACCGCCCAGGCCGCCCATGACTTCCGGGCGCGCAGTGCGCTTGGCGACGCTCTTGATGCGTTCGACCAATGCTTCACCGGCGTCGATGTCTACACCGGCGTCCTTGTAGCTCAGGGAGGGTTGCTTGCTCATGATCCAGGCCTTTAGGGGGGATTCAGGGGTAACGACCGAGTCCAGTGGGACCGCCGAAATAAACCAAGGCCAGCGCCTTGCACGAATTTCGGGGTGCCCGGCTGTTGCCGGTCTGCGAAGGCGCGCGATTTTATCAGGCTTGAGGGTCAGCGGCCATCCTCAGGCCGACGGCAGGGGCATATCGGCCGAAAAAAACCTTTGTTACGCCTCATGGTGTCGCCGCACATGGCTGTATAAGGTATCGCCATTAACCGTCTATCGTTAGGGCAGTGCCAAAAACTTATCGAGGCCGGGTGAATGTTTTGCGCGGGGTGATGGTCACAGCCTTGCTTAATGCCTTCATGCGGCCAGTTCCAGCCGCTCTTGTCGTCAGGAATCTTCCATGCGTTTTTTCTCTAGATATTTGTTTGCGGGCTGCCTGTCGCTGGTCAGCGTGGCGGGTCATGCCGAAAACGTGAAAGGTCTGTACCAGGTGCGTCAACCGGTTAGTGGTCAGAGTGCCGAGGTGCGCGATCAAGCCACCCAGGAAGCGCTCGATACGCTGGTGTTGCGCCTGACCGGCGATCCCAAGGCCGTGCAAAACCCGGGGTTGGCGGCGATCCGCAAGGACCCGCAGCAAATCATCAGTCAATACGGCTTTGATGCCGGGCCACCTGAGGTACTGAAGGTCGATTTTGACCCGGCCAGCACCGAGGCGGCGTTGCGCCGTGCCGGGTTGTCGCTGTGGGGCGCCAATCGGCCGACGATCCTCGTCTGGTGGTTGAATGATTCCACCGACGGTTCGAATTTGGTGGGCGATGGTCAAGCCAGCGCCGCGCCGCTGCGCCTGGCCGCGCAACACCGTGGCTTGCCGTTGCGCTTGCCGCTGGCAGATCTGAGCGAACAACTGGTGGCGACGGCGCCGACCCTTGAAGGCACCGACGCGACACCGTTGCGCACGGCCTCCGAGCGCTACAACGCCGACGCGTTGCTCGCGGTGCATGCCCGTGAAGAGGGCGGCCAATGGCAGGCCAAATGGCATTTGTGGCTCGGTGACAAGCAGGAAGCGGGCAGCGTGCAGGGCGCCGATCAAGCCGCCGTGGCCGATGCGGTGATGCTGGCGGTGAGCGAGCGCCTGGCGCCCCGGTTTGTGGTCAAGCCGGGCGCGTCCGGCGAGCAATTACTTGAAGTCCAGGGCATGAACCTGGAGCACTACGCCACGCTCGGAAGGTTGCTCGACCCGTTTGGCGCGCGCCTGCAAAGCGTCGACGGCGATCGCATTGTGTACCGGGTCAACGGCAGCGCCGAGCAGTTGCGTTCGCAGTTGTCGCTGGCGAAGTTGCAGGAGGTTGCGGCGGGTGAAGCGCCCGCGCCCGTGGCGCCGGTCGAGCCGGTCGCCGAGGGTTCGACACCTGCGACGCCTGCGACACCCGTCGCCCCGGAGCCGGTGCCGCAACTGCGATTCCGTTGGTAAGGTTTTCTTTCTTTATATAGATGCATATGGAGTGGTACATGGCCGATACGCGGCGTTGGTTCTGGTTGGGTGGGGTGGTTCTGCTCTGCGGGTTTTTCTGGCTGTTGCACCCAATCCTCACGCCGTTTCTGGTGGCGTTACTGTTGGCCTATATGTTCGATCCGCTGGTGGATCGCCTGGAAAAGGCCGGTTTGTCACGCACCTGGGGCGTGGTGGCGGTGTTCGCGATCTTCACCGTGATCTTCACGACATTGCTGCTGGTGCTGGTGCCATTGCTCGCCAAGCAGTTTTTTCGGCTGTATGAATTGGCGCCGCAGATGCTCGACTGGCTGCAGCACACCGCGTTGCCGTGGGCGCAATCGAAGTTCGGCTTGGCGGATGGTTTCTGGAAGTTCGACAAGGTCAAGGCTGCGATCAGCGAGCACATGGGGCAAACCACTGACATCGTCGGCGTAGTGCTGAGCCAGGCAACGGCTTCCAGCCTGGCGTTGATTGGCTGGCTGGCGAATCTGGTGCTGATCCCGGTGGTGAGTTTCTACCTGCTGCGGGACTGGGACGTAATGATGGTCAAGATCCGCAGCCTGCTGCCGCGTGATCGTGAGGAGCGCATCGTGTCGCTGGCCGGGGAATGCCACGAAGTGCTTGGCGCATTTGTGCGCGGGCAGTTGCTGGTGATGCTGGCGCTGGGCGTGATCTATGCCTCGGGTTTGATGCTGGTCGGTCTGGAGCTCGGCTTGTTGATCGGTCTGATCGCGGGTCTGGCGGCGATCGTGCCTTATATGGGCTTCGTGATCGGTATCGGCGCGGCGTTGATTGCCGGCCTGTTCCAGTTTCACGGTGAGCTTTATCCGATGCTCGGCATCGTCGCGGTGTTCATGGTCGGCCAGGCGCTGGAAGGCATGGTGCTTACGCCTTTACTGGTCGGCGACCGGATCGGCTTGCACCCGGTGGCGGTGATTTTCGCCATCCTGGCGGGTGGCGAACTGTTCGGCTTTACCGGTGTGCTGCTGGCGCTGCCGGTGGCGGCGGTGATCATGGTCCTGGTGCGCCATGCGCATGACTTGTATAAGGGTTCGGAAATCTACAGCCCTGATGATCCTGAGCTCTGAGGGACGTTGAACGGTCGTTGCGGCCAGCCCGAAGTGCCGTCGGGTTGGTCCGCGTCCCCCGCGTGGCTGTCACATGCACCGCCAAAGAAACTGTCATAAAACCAGCGCGCTAACGCAAACCTTTGATTTTGCTTGTGGTCTGTCGCATTGTGCGACCCGTCTCACGGGTATAAACTTCGCAAACTTTACACAGAGGCCACTAACGGTTCCTTTGGAACTGTTCAGTCAGCATGAAACCGATTCAGCTGCCCCTAGGTGTGCGTCTGCGTGATGACGCTACCTTTATCAATTACTACCCAGGCGCCAACGCCGCTGCACTCGGCTATGTCGAGCGGCTCTGCGAAGCCGACGCCGGCTGGACTGAAAGCCTGATCTATCTTTGGGGCAAGGACGGGGTAGGGCGCACGCATCTGTTGCAGGCGGCCTGCTTGCGCTTCGAGCAGTTGGGCGAGCCTGCGGTGTACCTGCCGTTGGCTGAACTGCTGGATCGCGGTATCGGCATCCTCGACAACCTCGAACAATACGAACTGGTTTGCCTGGACGACTTGCAAGCCGTCGCCGGGCGTGCGGATTGGGAGGAGGCGCTGTTCCATCTGTTCAACCGCTTGCGTGACAGCGGTCGGCGCCTGCTGATTGCGGCATCGACCTCGCCGCGTGAGTTGCCGGTGAAGCTCGCGGACTTGAAATCACGACTGACCCTGGCGCTGATCTTCCAGATGCGCCCGCTGTCCGACGAAGACAAATTGCGTGCGCTGCAATTGCGCGCGTCCCGTCGCGGCTTGCACCTGACCGATGAGGTCGGGCATTTTATCCTGACCCGCGGTACCCGCAGCATGAGCGCGCTGTTCGAGCTGCTTGAACGTCTCGATCAGGCGTCCCTTCAAGCTCAGCGCAAGCTGACAATTCCCTTTCTGAAAGAAACCCTGGGCTGGTAATCGGCCTTTGAAACCTTGGCCTAGCGGGGGTTCGGCACATTCCAGGCGCCAACAAATCCGCTTTCCTGCAGGGTCGCAGGCGGCGCAGATGTTTAAAATGGGCTTAAGCGCTTAGATGTAAACGAGAAACCGATAAGTCACATAAAGATCGATTGAATTTGCAAATGAGGTTGATAGCGGGCATAGTCTCGGCTTCTTTACAACTATCAGCCACGGTCGTGCCCATGCTAAAGCGCTTCGCACCCCTCGTGCCTCTCGCACTCGTCACCCTGCTGTTCGGTTGCGCTGCTCACTCGCCAGTGACCCAGCAAGAGCAACAACAGCAGTTTAAAAATTCAGCTACCGCCCAATCTTCTTCCGTTCTGTTCCAGGAAGAGCTGGCCACCGACAAAGAACTGGCTGACTTCGCCGATGGCAAGTCGTACCAGCTTCCGGTTCTGGCCGACAGTATCCTCGAGCGTGGCATGTCCCTGATCGGTACCCGTTACCGTTTCGGCGGCACCTCCGAGGCGGGCTTCGATTGCAGCGGCTTCATCGGTTACCTGTTCCGTGAAGAGGCGGGCATGAACCTGCCGCGCTCCACTCGCGAAATGATCAACGTCAACGCGCCACTGGTGGCTCGTAGCGCGCTCAAGCCGGGTGATCTGTTGTTCTTCGCCACCAATGGTCGTCGCGGTCGTGTCAGTCACGCCGGGATCTACCTCGGTGACAACCAGTTCATCCACTCCAGCAGCCGCAAAAGCGGTGGTGTTCGGGTCGATAGCCTGGGCGACAGCTACTGGAGCAAGACCTTCATCGAAGCCAAGCGTGCCCTCGCCATGGCCCCGACCGTGGTCACCGCTCGCAAGTAAACGTACAACTTGTAAGGTGAAGTTAAAGTCTTACTTGAAGTTTGCCGCGTAGCCGCTAGAATCTGATCTTACTTTGATGGCAAACCGCCTGCGTCCAGCGCAGGCGGTTTTCTTTTCTGTCTTTCCGGCAGAAAAAAGCCGCAGCCAGATCAGGATGTTCTGCTTATGACGATGTCGGCCCGCCTCGCACTCATGTTCTTCGCAGCGCTGCTCAGCGCCTGCGCCAGTCGCACACCGCCGCCCGCGCCGGTGGTTCGCGCGCCCATCATTTTCGGTAACCCGCAATCCTTCTCGCCCGAGGCGGAAGACGTGCTGTTTCGCGCGCTCGGCCTCGTTGGCACGCCGTACCGCTGGGGCGGCAATACGCCGGATTCGGGTTTCGATTGCAGTGGCCTGATCGGTTACGTCTACCGAGACGTCGCCGGCATCTCCCTGCCGCGCACCACGCGCGAGATGATCACCATGCAGGCTGCCAACGTCGGTAAAGAAGGCCTGCAAACCGGTGACCTGATTTTCTTCGCCACCAATGGCGGCTCCCAGGTCAGTCATGCTGGCATCTACGTCGGAGAAGGGCGCTTCGTGCATGCGCCCGCCACTGGCGGCACGGTGAAGCTGGACAGCCTGACCAAGGCTTACTGGCAGAAAGCCTATCTGAGCGCCAAACGCGTTCTGCAGCCTGAGCACCTGGCGCATAACCCCTAGAGGCTGTGATGACCGCTCGCACACTCAATCTCGATGATCCCCTTTACCAGTACTTGCTCGACGTTTCCCTGAGGGAAACGCCGCTGCTCAAGCGTCTGCGCGACGAAACCCAGGCGCTGCCAATGGCGCGCTGGCAGGTGGCGCCGGAGCAGGGGCAGTTCCTCGCGTTACTGGTCAAGCTGACTGGCGCCAAGCGCTTGCTGGAAGTCGGCACGTTCACCGGTTATAGCGCCTTGTGCATGGCGGCGGCATTGCCGCAGGACGGTTCGTTGATCTGCTGCGACATTGCCGGTGACTACAACGCCATGGCGCGCCGTTACTGGCAGGAAGCGGGGCTTGCCGAGCGCATTGAGCTGCGCCTGGCGCCGGCGCTGGAAACACTGGTGGCGCTGGATCGGCCCGGACAGTTCGACCTGATGTTCATCGATGCCGACAAGGCTAATTACCCGAACTATCTGGAGCACGCGTTGCGCTTGCTGCGGGTCGGCGGTCTGGCGGTGTTTGATAACACGCTGTGGAGCGGGCGGGTGCTTGAGCAGAATCCCGAGAGTGCCGACACCCGAGCCATCCAGGCGCTCAATCGCGCCTTGAAGGATGACTCGCGTGTGGATCTGTCGTTGTTGCCGATCGGCGATGGCCTCACGCTCTGCCGTAAACGCTAAGCACTGACGCCGATAAAACATGTGGGGCTTGCTCGCGAAAGCGGTTAATCATTCAGCATTGATGCCGACTGACACACCGCATTCGCGAGCAAGCCCGCTCCCACAATGGGTTATGTGTTGGCAGCTAAAGGGTTACTTGGTCGCCGACACACGCCATACCTTGTTCCCGACATCATCCGCCACCAGCAAATCACCCTGCTGATCGATCACCACGCCTACCGGCCGGCCCATCGCTTCCTCATCCTTGTTAAGGAAACCGGTCAGCACATCCACCGGCTGCCCGGTCGGCTTGCCGCCCGCGAACGGCACGAAAATCACTTTGTAGCCGCTGTGCGGTTTGCGATTCCATGAGCCGTGCTGGCCGATGAACGCGCCTTCCTTGAATTGCGCCGGCAGGGTGTTGCCCTCGGCAAACGACAGGCCCAACGAAGCAGTGTGCGGGCCGACCGCGTAATCCGGCGCGATGGCTTTTGCCACCAGGTCCGGGTTCTGCGGCGACACGCGAACATCGACGTGCTGGCCGTAATAGCTGAACGGCCAGCCATAAAACGCGCCGTCTTTCACCGAGGTGATGTAGTCGGGCACCAGGTCGCTGCCGATTTCGTCTCGCTCGTTGACCGCCGTCCACAACGCACCGCTCTGCGGTTCCCACGCCAGGCCGTTGGGGTTGCGGATGCCCGAGGCGAAAATCCGGTGATTGCCGGTGGCGCGATCCACTTCCCAGATCGCCGCGCGACCCTCTTCCGCCTCCAGGCCGTTTTCGCCGACGTTGCTGTTCGAACCCACCGTGACGTACAGCTTGCTGCCGTCCTTGCTGGCGATGACGTTTTTGGTCCAGTGATGGTTGATCGTGCCGCCCGGCAAATCGACGACTTTGGTCGCCGGTGCGGTGATCGAAGTCTCGCCTTCCTTGTACGGGAAGCGGATCAGCTTGTCGGAATCGGCCACATACAGATCGTTGCCGACCAACGTCATGCCGAACGGCGAGTTGAGGTTTTCCAGAAACACCGTGCGGGTTTCGGCGATGCCGTCGTGGTCTTTGTCGCGCAACAAGGTAATCCGATTGGCGCTGGGAACACCGGCGCCCGCACGGCCCATGACTTTTTTCATCACCCAGCCGCGAATGCCGGAGGAGTCGTCAGGCTTGGGCGGGGCATTGGTTTCAGCCACCAGCACGTCGCCGTTGGGCAGTACGTACAGCCAGCGCGGGTGATCGAGCCCTTCGGCAAACGCCGCCACTTGAGTGCCGGCCGCCGGGGTTGGCTTCACGCCGTCCGGCCAGCCGATGGCCGGGGCGATATTCACCGTCGGCATCAGGGTTTTGTTGGGTTCGGGCAGCTTGGGTGACGGACCGGTGCCGTCGGAGACTTGCAGGCTGGAGGATTCACCACAGGCGGCGAGCCCTCCGGCGAGCGCGATAACAAGAGCGAGCTGGGACTTGCGCATACTGTTCTTCCCTATGAATGCAGTGTCTTAAGCATAGAGAAGATTAATCGACCGATGGTTCAACCGATCAGCCGCGAGCTTCCTTGAGCAGCACCGCGATGCCCGGATGATAGTTGCCGGCTTCGTTGCGCAACTTGCGGTAGGCGTACGGGAAATACCAGGCCACGGCGCAGGTGTGTTCCTTTTGCAGGTCGTCGACCATGTCCTGGAGTTCTTCGGGTGTCGCGCTTTGCTGAGCCTTTTGCGGGGTAACGAACAGGCAGCCGAGTTTCAGGTCGCTGCTGTAGCTGATGCGTTTGGCATCGCTGGTGATGTCTTGCAACGCTTGCGTCAGGTTCAGGCTGTTGACCCGCGGCCAACGTTGGGTGGCCTGAAAGTAGGCGCGTTCTTCGGCCGTGGCGATAAACAGATCGGCGCGGGCGTTGCGCTCGCCTTCTTCGTTCTGTTTGCGCGTTGACGTTTGTTGCAGCGTGACCATTTCCGCCATCCACGCGGCGGCGGAGAGCAGGCCAAGGTTGGCCTTTTCGTCATACCAGTAAGGCGTGTCGTTATCGCCGCGCACCGTGTTGAAACGGTCGATACAGTCAAACCAGCGCTCCAGCACCGGTCGCAGGAATTCCAGCTTCGGATTGCTGATAATCATGCCTTGCATGTTGCTCACCCTTGTAATTGTGTTGTTGGGTTGTGGCGCTTTGATATCACCGCTGACAGTCTGGTGCAAGAATGGCGTCAGATATTTGATCGGCGGCAGTATATCGCCCGCTCCGGCTTTGTCTTTAATTGACGCTCCACCCCCAACCCTCTAACCTTCGCGGCTTGTTTCAGGTGCTCTGTGGCCAACGTCGACAGAGTGAAACAGGGAAGCCGGTGAGTCCTCTCTTCACGCGAAGAAGATCACGATCCCGGCGCTGCCCCCGCAACGGTAAATGAGTGAAGGCTGCGCCTTAAGCCACTGTGTCGACCGACATGGGAAGGCGCGCAGTCAGGCAAAACGCCGCTCATGAGCCCGGAGACCGGCCTGATTCATCCAGCGGCATCACGGTGGGCGATGCCAGGCTTTTTGCCGTCTATTCTTGTGCCTGCCCGCCGTTATCCAGCCTCAACGGAGAGCTCCCCCATGACTGATTCCCCTGATCGTGACGAACGCCATCTGGCGCGCATGTTGCGCAAAAAAGCCGTGATCGATGAACGCATCGCCAACTCGCCCAATGAGTGCGGCTTGCTGCTGGTGCTGACCGGCAACGGCAAAGGCAAAAGCAGTTCGGCGTTCGGCATGCTCGCGCGGTCCATGGGCCACGGCATGCGGTGCGGCGTGGTGCAGTTCATCAAGGGGCGTAACAGCACCGGCGAGGAATTGTTTTTCCGGCGCTTCCCGGAGCAGGTGCGTTTTCACGTGATGGGCGAGGGGTTCACCTGGGAAACCCAGGACCGCCAGCGTGACATCGCCGCCGCCGAAGCCGCCTGGGTCGTTTCCCGTGAATTACTGCGCGATCCGTCGATTGGCCTGGTGGTGCTCGATGAGCTGAACATCGCGCTCAAGCACGGCTACCTCGACCTCGATCAGGTGCTCAGCGATTTGCAGGCGCGACCGCCGATGCAGCACGTGGTGGTGACCGGTCGTGGCGCCAAGCCGGAAATGATCGAACTCGCCGACACCGTCACCGAAATGGGCGTGATCAAGCATGCGTTCCAGGCCGGGATCAAAGCGCAGAAGGGCGTCGAATTGTGAGTCAGCCACGGCATTGCCCGGCGGTATTGATTGCCGCGCCGGCCTCCGGTCAGGGCAAGACCACCGTCACCGCCGCGCTGGCCCGTCTGCACCGCAATCAGGGGCGCAAAGTGCGCGTGTTCAAATGCGGCCCGGACTTTCTCGACCCGATGATTCTCGAGCGCGCCAGCGGTGCGCCGGTGTATCAACTGGACATGTGGATGGTTGGCGAGCAGGAAAGTCGTCGACTGTTGTGGGAAGCCGCCGCTGACGCCGACCTGATCCTGATCGAAGGCGTCATGGGCCTGTTTGACGGCACGCCGTCCAGTGCCGATCTGGCGCGGCACTTCGGCGTGCCGGTGCTCGCGGTGATCGACGGCACGGCGATGGCGCAGACTTTCGGCGCGCTGGCGTTGGGCCTAGCGAAGTATCAGCCGGACTTGCCGTTTGCCGGTGTCCTGGCCAACCGCGTGGGCACTTTGCGTCACGCGCAGTTGCTCGAGGGCAGCCTGACCGAAGGTTTGCGCTGGTACGGCGCCTTGTCGCGGGAAACCGGGATCGAGTTGCCGAGCCGCCATCTCGGTCTGGTTCAGGCCCGCGAGTTGAACGATCTCGACCTGCGCCTCGATGCGGCGGCCAACGCGCTGGCCAGCAGTTGCGAGGTTGCGCTGCCGCCAGCGGTGGAATTCGCCGCGCCGGACGTGATAGCCGCTGAGCCATTGCTCGCGGGTGTGCGCATTGCCGTGGCCCGCGATGAAGCGTTCGCTTTCACCTACGGTGCCAGCCTCGATCTGCTGCGGGCCATGGGTGCGGAACTGTCGTTCTTCTCGCCGATCCGTGACGCCGAATTACCGCAAGCCGACAGCTTGTATCTGCCGGGCGGCTATCCGGAGTTGCACCATGTGGCGCTGTCGCAGAACACCTCGATGCTTGAGGCGATTCGTGCGCACCATGCGGCCGATAAGCCGCTGCTGGCCGAGTGTGGCGGCATGTTGTACCTGCTCGATTCCTTGACCGACGTCGACGGCACGCGCGCGGAACTGGTCGGTTTGCTCGCCGGTGAGGCGGTGATGCAAAAGCGCCTGGCGGCGCTGGCGTTGCAAGCGGTGGAACTGCCGGAAGGTTTGTTGCGCGGGCACACCTATCATCATTCGCTGACCAGCACCGAGCTTGTGCCGATTGCCCGTGGCCTGAGCCCGAACGGTGGCCGTGGCGCGGAGGCGGTTTATCGTCAGGGGCGGATGACCGCTTCGTATGTGCACTTTTATTTTCCGTCCAATCCCACTGCTATCGCCTCGCTGTTTGCGCCTGACCTTGAGGGCGCCTTCGCGAGCAAGCCCGCTCCCACAGTGGAGCGCGTTTCAGGCAACACCGCTTCAACTGTGGAATGCAGCCCTTCAGCAACGGCGCTATCCACTGTGGGAGCGGGCTTGCTCGCGAAGAGGCCATGAGCGCCAACGCCTTCTCCGAAACCGAGCGCGCAGCGGTCTACCGCGCCATCGCCGAACGCCGCGACATGCGCCACTTCTGCGGCGGCACCGTCGAGCCCGAACTGCTACGGCGCCTGCTTGAAGCCGCCCACCAGGCCCCCAGCGTCGGCCTGATGCAACCGTGGCGCTTCATCCGCATCAGCGATAAAACCTTGCGCGGCCAGATCCAGTCGCTGGTCGAAGAAGAGCGCATCCGTACCGCCGAAGCCCTCGGCGAGCGCACCGACGAATTCATGAAGCTCAAAGTCGAAGGCATCAACGACTGCGCCGAAGTACTGGTCGCCGCGCTGATGGATGATCGCGAGCGCCACATCTTTGGCCGTCGGACCTTGCCGGAAATGGACATGGCTTCGCTGTCTTGCGCGATCCAGAACCTGTGGCTGGCCTCCCGTGCCGAAGGGCTGGGCATGGGCTGGGTGTCGCTGTTCGAACCGCAAGCGCTGGCGGACCTGTTGGGGTTGCCGCCCGGTGCCAAGCCGTTGGCGGTTCTTTGTCTCGGCCCGGTCAAGGAATTCTATGCGGCGCCGATGCTGGTACTCGAAGGGTGGGCGCAGGCGCGTCCGCTCAATGAGTTGCTGTACGAAAATTATTGGGGAGTGAGTCGATGAGTGTGGCGTTATTGAGTGTCGCCGCAGTGGCGCTGGACGCGCTGCTGGGTGAGCCCAAACGCTGGCATCCGCTGGTGGCGTTCGGCCGTTTTGCCGATCGCATCGAGCAACGATTCAACGGCGGTGGCCGTGGCTGGCGCAGTCATGGCGTCACTGCGTGGGTGATCGCGGTGTTGCCGCTGACCTTGCTGGCGACCGCATTTTCCTGGGCGCCTTATGTCGGTTGGCTGGTTGAAATACTCGCGCTGTATTGCGCCCTCGGCATGCGCAGCCTCGGCGAACATGTCGAGCCGGTGGCCAAGGCGTTGCGTGCTGATGATCTGGACGAGGCGCGCACGCGTGTGGGTTATCTGGTCAGCCGTCAGACCAGTGAGCTGGATAAAACCGAAGTTGCCCGTGCGGCCACCGAGTCCGTCCTGGAAAACGGCAGCGACGCGGTATTCGCCGCGCTGTTCTGGTTTGCCGTGGCCGGCGCACCGGGCGTGGTGCTCTACCGGTTGAGCAACACGCTGGACGCGATGTGGGGTTATCGCAACGAGCGCTTCGAACGTTTCGGCTGGGCGGCGGCGAAAATCGACGACGTGCTCAACTACATTCCTGCACGTTTGGTGGCGTTGACCTACGCGTTGCTGGGCAAAACCCGGCTGGCGTTGAAATGCTGGCGCACCCAGGGCCCGACCTGGGACAGCCCGAATGCCGGGCCGGTGATGGCCGCCGGCGCCGGTGCGCTGGGTGTCGAGTTGGGCGGGGCGGCAATTTATCACGGCGAACTGCATCAGCGTCCGCCGCTGGGTGAGGGGGTGGCGGCCGATGCCGACTCGATTGACCGTGGCTGGCAATTGGTTCTGCGCGGCGTATGGTTATGGCTGCTGATCCTCTGCGTGGGGGCTGAATTTTATGCTTGAACACGGTGGCCGCTTGCGCAAGGCAGCGCTCGAATACGGTATTGCCGAAGCGGATTGGCTCGACCTGTCCACCGGCCTCGCGCCCTGGCCATTTCCGATCCCGGACATCCCGTTGCGGGCATGGGCGCGTTTGCCGGAAGCCGACGATGGGCTGGAACAAGCCGCTTGCGACTATTACGGCGCCGCGCAGGTGCTGCCGGTCGCCGGCTCGCAAATGGCCATTCAGCTGCTGCCGCGTTTGCGCCGCGCCGGCAAGGTCGGTGTGCTCTCGCCGTGCTACGCCGAACATGCCGAAGCCTGGCGCCGCAGCGGTTACATCGTGCGTGAAGTGCTGGAACAGGAAGTCGATTTCTACCTCGACAGCCTCGACGTGCTGGTGGTGGTCAACCCTAACAACCCGACCGGGTTGAGCCTGACGCCGAGTCGCTTGCTCGACTGGCACGCACGCCTGGCCCAGCGCGGCGGCTGGCTGGTGGTGGACGAAGCGTTCATGGACAACACGCCGCACCTGAGCCTGGCGTCGTTTGCCAATCGGGTCGGGCTGATTGTGCTGCGCTCGTTCGGCAAGTTCTTCGGCCTGGCCGGTGTGCGACTGGGGTTTGTGTTGGCCGAGCGCAAGTTGCTCAAACTGCTCGCCGAGCAAGTAGGGCCGTGGGCCGTCAGCGGCCCGACCCGGGAAGTGGGGCAAGCGTGCCTGCTCGATACCGAAGGACACGTGCAGCAACGTGCGCGCACCGCAGTGGCCAGTGAGCGTTTGGCGGTGTTGCTCGAAAAGTATGGTTTCCAGGTGCATGGCGGTTGTGCCTTGTTCCAGTGGCTAGTGACCGAGCGCGCGGCAGAACTCCACGAATTCATGGCCCGGCGCGGTATTTTGCTGCGATTGTTCGTCCACAACAGCAGCCTGCGTTTTGGCCTGCCCGCCGATGAGGCGGACTGGTTGCGGCTTGAGCAAGCGCTTCAGGCCTTTACCAAGGAAGCAGCATGACGACCTTGATGGTGCAAGGCACGACGTCCGATGCCGGCAAAAGCACCCTGGTGACGGCGTTGTGCCGCTGGGTGGTTCGCCAGGGCGTGCGCGTCGTGCCGTTCAAGCCGCAAAACATGGCGCTGAACAGCGCGGTGACCGCCGACGGTGGCGAAATCGGTCGCGCCCAGGCTGTGCAGGCCCAAGCCGCGAACCTCGCGCCGCACACCGACATGAACCCGGTGTTGCTCAAACCCAACAGCGACACCGGCGCCCAAGTGATCATTCACGGTCGCGCCGTCACCACGATGAACGCCGTCGCCTACCACGACTACAAAACCATCGCGATGCAAGCGGTGCTGGCCTCGCATCAACGCCTGAGTGCCGCGTATCCGGTGGTCATGGTCGAAGGCGCGGGTTCGCCGGCCGAAATCAATCTGCGGGCCGGCGACATTGCCAACATGGGGTTTGCCGAAGCGGTGGATTGCCCGGTGGTGCTGATCGCCGACATCAATCGCGGCGGCGTGTTCGCGCATCTGGTCGGCACCCTGGAGCTGCTGTCGCCGAGCGAGCAGGCGCGGGTCAAAGGTTTCATCATCAATCGTTTTCGCGGCGACATCGCCTTGTTGCAACCCGGCCTCGACTGGCTGGAACAGCGCACCGGCAAACCGGTCATCGGTGTGCTGCCGTATGTGATGGACCTGCATCTGGAAGCCGAAGACGGCATCGATCAGCGCCAGACCGCCAAGGCCGACCAGGTCTTGAAAGTGGTGGTGCCGGTGCTGCCGCGCATCAGCAACCACACCGATTTCGATCCGCTGCGACTGCACCCGCAAGTCGACCTGCAATTCATCGGCCCCGGCCAGACGATTCCGCCGGCCGACCTGATCATTCTTCCCGGCTCGAAAAGTGTGCGCAGCGACCTTGCGTACCTGCGGGCCAATGGCTGGGAGGCGGCGCTCAGTCGCCATCTGCGTTACGGCGGCAAAGTGCTGGGGATTTGCGGCGGCCTGCAAATGCTCGGCGAGCAGGTGCATGACCCGTTCGGCCTTGAAGGCGCACCGGGTTCCAGCGCCGGGCTGGGCTTGTTGGCATTCGACACGCGGCTCGAACAAGAGAAGCAATTGCGCAACGTGCGCGGTCGTTTGGCGTTGGAAGACGCCGAGGTCAGCGGCTATGAAATTCATGCCGGCGTGACCACCGGCCCGGCGCTGGAAAACCCGGCAGTGCAGTTGGACGATGGTCGCTGCGACGGTGCGCAGAGTGCCGACGGGCAGATTTTTGGGACGTACCTGCATGGCCTGTTTGAGTCGCCGGCGGCGTGCAGTGCATTGTTGCGCTGGGCGGGTTTGCAGGATGTGCAGGAGGTCGATTACCACGGGTTGCGCGAGCGCGATATCGAGCGGTTGGCGGATTTGGTGGAGAAGCATCTGGATACCGGATTGTTGCGCCGACTCTGTGGGATTTGAGGTGACTGTGTTGGCCCCTTCGCGAGCAAGCCCGCTCCCACAAGGATTTTGTGACCGCCGAAGAACCCATGTGGGAGCGGGCTTGCTCGCGAAGGCGGCAGTCGCCTCACCGCACATTTATAGGATGTCACCATGCTCCAACTAATCCTCGGCGGCGCCCGCTCCGGCAAAAGTCGCCTCGCGGAAAAACTCGCCAGCGACAGCCGGCTCCAAGTGACCTACATCGCCACCAGCCAGGCGCTGGACGGTGAAATGAACGAGCGCGTCGCCCATCATCGCGCCCGTCGTCCGGCCGAGTGGGCACTGATCGAAGAACCCGTCGAACTCGCCCGCGTGCTGCGTGAAAACGCCCGCGCCGAACAGTGCCTGCTGGTGGATTGCCTGACGCTGTGGATGACCAATCTGCTGATGCTCGACGACAGCGAACGCCTGAACGCCGAACGCGAAGCCTTGCTGGAATGCCTCGCCTCGTTGCCGGGTGAAATCATTTTTGTCAGCAACGAGACCGGGATGGGTGTCGTGCCGCTGGGCGAATTGACTCGCCGCTATGTCGATGAAGCCGGTTGGCTGCATCAAGCCCTGGCCGAGCGCTGTCAACGGGTCGTCCTGACCGTCGCCGGCCTGCCCCTGACTCTGAAAGGAACTGCGTTATGACTCAAACCTGGTGGCTGAACCCGTGCAAGCGAATCGATGCGCAAGCGGTTGAACAGGCGCAAGCGCGCCAGCAGCAATTGACCAAACCGGCCGGTTCCCTCGGCCGGCTCGAATCGGTGGCGGTGCAATTGGCCGGGTTGCAGGGGCAGGTCAAACCGAGTCTCGAGCAGCTGTGGATCGCGATTTTCGCCGGTGACCATGGCGTGGTCGCTGAAGGCGTGTCGGCGTTTCCCCAGGAAGTGACCGGGCAGATGTTGCACAACTTCGTCAGTGGCGGCGCGGCAATCAGTGTGCTGGCGCGGCAACTGGGCGCGTCCCTTGAAGTGGTCGACCTGGGCACGGTCAACTCGGCGCTGAATTTGTCGGGCGTGCGTCACCTGAACATCGGCGCGGGCACGGCGAATTTCGTTGAAGGGCCGGCGATGACGCACGCCCAGGGCGAGCGCGCGTTGCAGGCCGGTCGCGACAGTGTGCAGCGCGCCGTTGCGGCGGGTGCGCAACTGTTCATCGGCGGCGAGATGGGCATCGGCAACACCACGGCGGCCAGCGCGTTGGCCTGTGCCTTGCTCGATTGCCCGGTGGTGCATCTGGTCGGGCCGGGCACCGGGTTGAACGCGGCGGGGGTCAGCCACAAAGTGCAGGTCATCGAGCGGGCGTTGGCGTTGCACGGCGCTCAACGTGGCGAGGCGTTGCAGACCCTGTTCAACCTGGGTGGTTTTGAAATTGCAGCACTGGTCGGTGCGTACCTGGCCTGTGCCCAGGAGGGCGTCGCGGTGCTGGTGGACGGCTTCATTTGCAGCGTCGCCGCGTTGGTCGCGGTGCGCTTGAACCCGGAATGCCGCGAGTGGCTGTTGTTCGGCCATCGCGGCGCCGAACCCGGCCATCGTCACGTGCTGGAAACCCTCGACGCCGAGCCGCTGCTGGACCTCGGCCTGCGGCTGGGCGAGGGCAGCGGTGCGGCGTTGGCGGTGCCGTTGTTGCGTCTGGCCTGCGACCTGCACGGGCAGATGGCAACGTTCGCCGAAGCCGCCGTGGCGGATCGCCCGGCATGACCTTGCGCCTGGACCTGTTGCGCCACGGCGAAACCGAACTCGGCGGTGGTTTGCGTGGCAGCCTCGACGATGCATTGACCGACAAAGGCTGGGCGCAACTGCGCGCGGCGGTGATCGAGCAAGGGCCGTGGGACCGTTTGGTCAGCTCGCCATTGCAGCGCTGCGCGCGGTTCGCCGAAGAGTTGGGCGGGCAACTGGGTTTGCCGGTTCACCTGGAAAAAGACCTGCAAGAGCTACACTTCGGCGCATGGGAAGGGCAAAGCACGGCGGCACTCATGCAGACCAGCGCCGAGGCGTTGGGACTGTTCTGGACTGACCCTTATTCGTTTACACCGCCCGAGGGTGAGCCGGTGGCGGACTTCTCGGTGCGGGTGCTGGCGGCGGTCGAACGGCTGCACGCGTCGTATGCCGGCGAGCGCGTGTTGCTGATCACACACGGTGGGGTCATGAAGTTGCTGCTGGCCCAGGCCCGGGGCTTGCCCCGCGAGCAGTTGCTCAACGTCGAAGTTGCTCATGCGGCGTTGTATTCGCTGGCGGTCGAGCCCGGCGCCTCGTTACGGGAAGCGCTCTGATCATGTTGCCGTTCTGGATCGCCCTGCAATTCTTGAGCAGCTTGCCGATTCGCCTGCCCGGTATGCCGGCGCCTCAAGCGTTGGGCCGGTCACTGTTGTTTTATCCGCTGGTCGGGCTGCTGTTTGGTTCGATTCTATGGGCCTGCAATTGGCTGTTGTCGGGCGCGCCTTTGTTACTTCACGCCGCGCTGCTCTTGACCGTCTGGGTGGTGCTCAGTGGCGCGTTGCACCTGGACGGTCTGGCCGACAGCGCCGACGCCTGGCTCGGCGGGTTTGGCGACCGCGAGCGCACGCTGACCATCATGAAAGATCCGCGTAGCGGGCCGATTGCCGTGGTCACGCTGGTGCTGGTGTTGCTGCTGAAATTCGCCGCGCTGCTGGCGTTGATCGAGCAGGGACATGGCGTTGTGTTGATCATTGTTCCGCTGATGGGCCGGGCGGCGTTGTTGGGGTTGTTCCTGACGACGCCGTATGTGCGCGCTGGCGGATTGGGTCAGGCGTTGGCGGACCATTTGCCGCGCAAGGCGGGTTGGCAGGTGTTGGCGGCCAGTGCCGTGGCCTGTGTATTGATCGCCGGTCCCGGCGGTGTGCTGGCGGTGGTGTTGGCGACGCTGATGTTTGTGTGGCTGCGGCAGGTAATGCTGCGGCGGCTGGGCGGAACCACGGGCGACACCGCCGGTGCATTGCTGGAATTGCTGGAGATGGCGGTGTTGGTGGGGCTGGCGTTGGTCTGCTGATATATGGGAGGGCTGTTCCGGCCTCTTCGCGAGCAAGCCCGCTCCCACAGGGTGGGGCAAGCTTATTTTCAGGCATTGGAATGTGGTCACCCTGTGGGAGCGGGCTTGCTCGCGAAGGCGACCTGCCTGACAAAGCTATTCTTGAACCTTGCTTTCATTCAACCGCGGGTATATACACGCACCATGCTCGACTCTCAATGTTTATGCACCAACCTGCGTCGCGCCGCCCGTGGCGTCAGCAGGCATTACGACGGCGCTCTCGACGGCTTCGGGATCAACGTTGCCCAGTATTCTTTGCTGTGCAACTTGCAGCGTCTGAACGATCCGAGTATTTCCACCCTGGCCGAAGCCATGGGGCTGGATCGCAGCACTTTGGGGCGCAATGTGCGCGTGCTGGAGGGCGAAGGTCTGGTGACACTGGTCGAAGGCGCGGACATGCGTAACCGCATCGTCCGGCTGACCGAGGCCGGCGCCGAGCGGTTGTCGGCAGCCTTGCCAGCCTGGGAAGCGGCGCAACAGCGGTTGATTGATCGTCTGGGCGCCGAGAAACGCGAAACCTTACTGCGACTGCTGGACGAACTGGCGTGATGCCGGTTTTGCCGATCTTAAGCGGGTATATACCCGTTACCGGAGAACAAGAATGACCTCGATGTGGCGTACGTGCGGTTGGGTGTTGGTGGGAAGCGCGCTGATTCTGGCGTTGTCGTTGGGCGTGCGGCACGGCTTCGGCCTGTTCCTGGCACCGATGAGCGCCGAGTTCGGCTGGGGCCGTGAGACCTTTGCATTCGCTATCGCTTTGCAGAACCTGATCTGGGGCCTGGCGCAACCGTTCACCGGCGCACTGGCCGACCGCTTTGGCGCGGCGAAAGTGGTGCTGGTCGGCGGCGTGCTGTACGCCGTGGGCCTGGTGTGCATGGGCTTGTCGGATTCGGCGGTGACCTTGTCCTTGAGCGCCGGCCTGTTGATTGGTCTCGGCCTGTCGGGCACTTCGTTCTCGGTGATCCTCGGCGTGGTGGGCCGCGCCGTGCCACCGGAGAAACGCAGCATGGGCATGGGCATTGCCAGTGCTGCCGGCTCCTTCGGCCAGTTTGCGATGTTGCCCGGCACATTGGGCTTGATCGGCTGGCTCGGCTGGTCTGCCGCGTTGCTGGTGCTGGGTTTGCTGGTGGCGCTGATCGTGCCGCTGGTGAGCATGCTCAAGGACAAACCGCTGCCGGCGCTTGGCCACGAACAAACCTTGCCTGAAGCGCTGCGCGAAGCTTGTTCTCATTCCGGGTTCTGGCTGTTGGCGTTCGGCTTTTTTGTCTGTGGTTTTCAGGTGGTGTTCATCGGTGTGCATTTGCCGGCGTACCTGGTGGATCAACACCTTCCGGCGACGGTCGGCACCACGGTGCTGGCGTTGATTGGCTTGTTCAATATCTTCGGCACTTACACCGCCGGCTGGCTGGGCGGGCGCATGTCCAAGCCGCGCTTGCTCACCGGTCTGTACCTGCTGCGGGCGGTGGTGATCGGGCTGTTTCTGTGGGCACCGGTGACCACGACCACCGCTTACCTGTTCGGCATGGCGATGGGGTTCCTGTGGCTGTCGACCGTGCCATTGACCAACGGCACCGTGGCGACCTTGTTCGGCGTGCGAAACCTGTCCATGCTCGGCGGGATTGTGTTCCTGTTCCACCAGCTCGGCTCATTTCTCGGCGGCTGGCTGGGCGGGGTGGTGTATGACCGGACCGGGAGCTATGACTTGATCTGGCAAGTGGCAATTCTGCTGAGCCTGCTGGCGGCGGCGCTGAACTGGCCGGTGCGCGAGCGACCGGTTGCGCGGCTGCAAACGCAGATGAGCGCGACATGAACAGCCTTTGGCCGCGACTCGCCGCCGCTGCGGTCTGTGCCTTGCTGCTGGCCTTGTCCTGGTGGGGCTGGCATCAAGGCGGGCTGGCGCTGATGCAGTTGGGCATGGGTGCTTGCTAGCCGGCGGCGAGGGCGAGTAACTTCCGTGGTAACAACTGATCAAGGATGCACCGACATGCTGATGCGCTGGATTGCAGTCCCCGCGTTGCTGATGGCGTTTGCCGGGTTGGCTCAAGCGGCAGAATGCCCGGAGCTGTTGCAGGGTTCGCTGCCCAAGTTGCGCGCCAAGGAAAACATCGACCTGTGCCAACGCTTTGAGGGTAAACCGCTGGTGGTGGTCAATACCGCGAGCTTCTGCGGTTTCGCCCCGCAGTTCAAAAGCCTTGAGGCGCTGTATCAGCGCTACAAGGGGCAGGGGCTGGAGGTGATCGGCGTTCCGTCCAATGACTTCAAACAGGAGTCCAAGGACGGCGCAGAGACCGCCAAGGTTTGCTACGTGAACTATGGCGTGACGTTCACCATGACCGAACCGCAAGCCGTGCGCGGTGATGATGCGACGCACTTGTTCAAGGTCCTCGCCAAACAGACCAGCGCGCCCAAATGGAATTTCTACAAATACGTGGTCGACCGCCAAGGCAAAGTCATCGCCAATTTCTCCAGCCTGACCAAGCCCGACGATCCGGCGTTCATCGCGGCGGTCGAGCAAGCCCTGGCCTCACAACCCTGATCGGCACCCATTAAAAAGCCCCGCCTCTGTTGCAGAGAGCGGGGCTTTTTTCGATTCAGGTGGCGAGGGGTTGAAGCTCGCCGTGAATCATCAGAAACGGTAGGTAGCACCTACACCGAAACCGTTCGCCCAGTTTTCATACTTGGCGTCGTAGCTCTGGCCACGGTCGTTGCTGTTGTTGACCTTGACCGATTCTTCACGCAGGTACGAATAGGCCACGTCGATGGTCAGGTCGTCGGTTGGGCTCCAGCCGGCGCCGAGGCTGAAAATCTTGCGATCGCCAGTCGGGATGCGTGGGGAGCGGTCGACGTTGTTGGTCGGCGCCTGGTCGAAGGACAGGCCGGTACGCAGTACCCATTCCTTGTTCAACTGATAGGACGCGCCGATGGCGTGAGCCCAGGTGTCGTGCCAGTTCTGCTCTTCGGTGATGGAACCGAATTGGCCGTTGAGGATGGCCGGAACACCTTTGTTTTCGACGGTGATTTCTTTCAGGCGGCTCCAGCGAGTCCAGGTGCTGCCTGCGTAAAGAGTCCACTTGTCGTCGAGCTGGTGAGTGACCGAGAAGTCCAGCGATTCAGGCGTGGTCAGGTCCAGCGAGGCGTCGTATTTCTGGCTTGGGTTTTGACCCACTGCCGCGAGAACGCCGTAGTTGACCTTGGTGTTACCGTCCAGCTTGTACTTCACTTTCGAGTGGTAAGTCAGGCCGACGCGGGTGCTGTCGGTGGCTTGAACCAGCACGCCGATGTTGTAACCCAGTGCGGTGTCGTCACCCTTGATCTTGACTTCGCCATCTGCCGCGGCCTGGGTGATCGAGAGGTTCGATTCCAGCTTGCCGTCGATACGGTTGATGGTCGGACCGAAACCGATCGACACCTTGTCGTTGAAGGCGTAGCTCACGGTTGGTTGCAGGGTCACGACTTGTACGTCGCTGGTGGTGCCGAAGTAGCGGCCGGCAAAGCCGTGCTCGTAGTCGGTGACCAGGCCGAACGGTGCGTAGACGCCAACACCGACTGCCCATTGATCATCGATTGGCTTGACGTAGTAACCCATCGGCACGCCCATGAAAGGGACCATGTCACCTTTGTTGCTACCGCCGTTCGGACGGGAGCTGGCGTCGCTGATGTCAGTGTGTGCGTCGATGAAAGCAACACCGCCGGTCACTTGTTCGCGCTTGAGGCGAGACATGCCGGCAGGGTTGCCAGCAATGGTGGATGCGTCGTCGGCAGCAGAAGATCGCCCGGCAAAACCTGTCCCCATTCCGCTGATGCTTTGTTCGTTAAGGGCAAAGCCACTTGCAAAGAGCTGGGTGGATGCCAGGGTAACGGCAAGGCTAAGGGTGGTTTTGAGCATTACTTTTTTCATTATTAGAACTCCTGGTGATCACCGGGGCGAAAATTACCAACATTTTCGTTCCAGCGCTATAGGCTGTATGGCTTGAGTTAGAGCGGTCTTGTAGGACAATCCGACCAGATTCGCGACCCGTTGCAAGATCTTGTGAAACCGGTGGGTCAGCAGGCGACCTGATTCATGGGTGAAACACAGGTCTGCCAGGCACAAGTGAAGTCACGCAGGCGCCCTTGAGGCTGAAAAGTCTGGCGCCAGATTCGGGCCATTCCCAACAAGTCGTCAGCGGCGGGGAGGGGGGTGTTCTGTTCTTCTACCAGCAGCCAGGCGATGGCTGTGGCGTAACGCAGGTTGACGGTCAATTCGAGTTGCGGCCCGCTGAGAAAGGCATGCTGGCTGGCGAGGCCGCGGACAAGGCTCGCGCGTTCCGGGTCCAGTGCCAGGTAATGATCCCAGAGTGCCCGATGGCGGGGCTCGGCGATGCGGTACAAACCATGACCGCGGCGGTCATGCAGGGCGGAACCAAGGGCTGACTGACTGGCGGCAATGCCCAGCAGCAGGGATTCGGCAGTTGCGCTATGGCGTCCCAGGTAAATCAGTGTCGGACGGATAACATAGCGGCACAGTTCGCTGGCAGCGATACCCATAAAGCCCTCGAAACATGAAGTGGGCGGCGATGCCTGAAGGGGGCCTTGGCAGCGGTGGATCGAATCAGGCTCGCCGGAAGCGGATCAAGCCGCTTGAGTTGAAGTGTAGTGTCATATTCGCGCTGTAAAGGACTGTTTTTAAAATATTTCCGGCAGCCAGTTATAACCGTTATATCGGTTAGTGCTTAGGCGCGGCACATCGAAAGAGAAACATCGGGCAATAAAAAGCCCCGCTTTTTGAGCAGGGCTTTTGAGGTTTTCAGTCTTTCTGGCGAATCAGGCAATCAATGCCTGACGGGTACGCTCGATCACGGCCTGCAGCGGTTCTGCGCTGGAGTATTGATCGGGGTACAGGCGTTCGCTGTGACGAGCGATGCCGTGTTCGTTGACCAGGGTGAAGCTGAAGCAGCCTTTGCGAGCGGCCATGATCAGGCAGTTCATTGGTGCAAAAGCGTTGGTTAGGGTGCGGATGGCATCCTGGGTGTGGATTTGAGTAGTCATTATTGGGTGTTCCTACAAGCGACACGGATAAGAACCGTGCAAAGTTAAAACGTTCCAGTGACGACGACCACCATTGGCCGAACGAAGAACCCGACTGGAACAAAGCAGCCAGTTTGAAGCGCTGATTAAATTGGCGCGCTTGGGCTGGCAGGTAGGTACTTAGGAGGGCAGGCAACACATCAAGGGCAAAGGTTCTGGGCCCGGGGTGAAGATCCTGATCAATTTGCAGGTTGGTTCGGTCAGAGTAAGTGAGCTTCGCAACACCCTTTGCATTCGATTCAAAGGCTGTGTTGACACAAGGTTTACCTGGAAACCATCGAGGTGGTCGATCCCGCTTGTTCGGTGAAGGCTTCCGTTGGGAAGGCTGTCCGGGGGGATTTGTTCGACCAGAATTGACTTTCAGCTTGGTACTAACGCCGCGGATAGTAACGGATTGATTTGTGAAATGGAAGCGTGAAAACAAAATAATTCCTGGGCGCGGACGTCTCGCCCTGTAATGGGACGGTTTCCGACCGCTGGTCGTCGACTCTGCAACAGCCTGGTTCAAGGCTCTCAAGGGTTATCCCCAGAAAAAGCGGACAAAACGCTCCGAAAAAGCTCAGCGATATAACCGCCGCGCAGGTACTTGTGCACATAAGTTGCGCAAACTGTAACCCGCCTGTCATCCACGCCCCGACCACAGTGGGTGCCTGTATTGAAAATTTAAGTCAATGAAAAACATCGCTTTTTTTTACTGGTGAAAAAATCGTCAGTTTGACTGCGAGCCCCATTCCACAGGGCTTCGCGAGAGTTCAAGGGCGGTTGTCCACTGAGTTATCCACAGCTTCTGTGGATTGTCCCGAGCGCTTGCTCTAGCACGGGCGTGCCGGGTTTTTACAGGCTTTACCTGTAAGAAAAAAAGAGTAGAGTTGCGCGCCTTCCGATCTGTCCCACAGTGCGTTATGAAGTTTCCCTCAGTATCAGATTCCGTTACCGAAACACCTCCCAGTGTTACCCCGCCCAAACGCTTTTCGATGCGTGTGGCCGAGTGGTTACTCGACAGCCCGCGCCTGGGCGATAACCCCAACGTCAAACACCTCGCCGGACGCTTGCTCAAGCAGCCGGCCCGTGAAGGTGTGGTGGCAGCGCAAAGTCGTCTTGGCCAACTGATGTGCCGCGAGTGCGGCAACGCCCGGGACCGGCGCATCGGTCAGGATTTGTTGCGTCAGGCCGCTCGCGCCGGGGATCGCCGCGCGCTACGGGAACTCGGTCTGGCCGAAGACTGAGCTGTCCAAGTCCTGACGCCTTGGTTAACCTTCAGGCTTTATCTCATCGGCAGGAATCACTATGGCTATGGATTTGACCAGCCTGTTACTCGGTCTGGCAGGCGCTGGCCTGCCGTTGCTGGTACTGGCCTGGCAGATTCAGCGGCGGGCGAGTGCCGCGCAAGCCGATGTCGCGTTGCTCGAAGAACGCCTCGCCATGTCGCAACTCGCCCAGGACGGCTTGAACGCCCAACTTGACGCCTGCCGCGATGAAATCGGTGACCTGAGCCAGGCCAATGCCGCCAAACAAGCCGATATGGCCGCCCTGCGCCGGGAAGTCGAATTGCTGCAGATCGAACGCGATGACGCCCGCGACGCGGCGCACGCCTGGAACATCGAACGCGCCGGCAAAGAGACCGAACTGCGGCGCCTCGACGCTCAGGCCGCCTCGCTCAACGCCGAGCTGCGCGAACAGCAGGAAAGCCATCAGCAGCGTCTGAACGACCTGCAAGGCTCGCGGGACGAGTTGCGTGCGCAGTTCGCCGAGCTGGCCGGCAAGATCTTCGACGAGCGTGAACAGCGCTTCGCCGAAACCAGCCAGCAACGTCTCGGCCAGTTGCTCGATCCGTTGAAGGAGCGCATCCAGTCCTTCGAAAAACGCGTCGAGGAAAGTTATCAGGCCGAAGCACGTGAGCGCTTTTCGCTGGCCAAGGAACTGGAACGACTGCAACAGCTGAACCTGCGCCTGAGCGACGAGGCCACCAACCTGACTCGCGCCCTGAAAGGGCAGAAAACCCAAGGCAACTGGGGCGAGCTGATTCTTGAGCGGGTGCTCGAACACGCCGGGCTGGAGAAGGGCCGCGAGTACCAGACCCAGGTCACGCTCAAAGGCCCGGACGGCGAGCGTTTTCAACCGGACGTGATCATCTACCTGCCGGGCGACAAGCAAGTGGTGGTCGACTCGAAGGTCAGCCTCACGGCCTATCAGCAATACGTGGCGGCCGAAGACGATGCCATCGGCCAGATCGCGCTCAAGCAGCACGTGCTGTCCTTGCGCAATCACGTCAAAGGCCTGTCCGGCAAGGATTACAAACGCCTCGATGGCTTGCACAGTCTGGATTTCGTCTTGCTCTTCGTGCCGATTGAAGCCGCGTTTTCAGCAGCATTGCAGGCCGAACCGACGCTGTTCCAGGAAGCGTTCGACCGCAACATTGTGATCGTCAGCCCAACCACGCTGCTGGCGACGTTGCGGGTCATCGACAGCCTGTGGAAGCAAGAGCGCCAGAGCCAGAACGCCCGGGAAATCGCCGAGCGCGCCGGGTGGCTGTATGACAAGTTCGTGCTGTTCATTCAGGATCTGGACGAAGTCGGCAATCGCCTGCAGCAACTGGACAAGGCCTACAGTTCGGCGCGCAACAAACTGACAGAAGGACGCGGCAACCTGGTCAGCCGCAGCGAGCAGCTAAAATTGCTCGGCGCTCGAGCCAGCAAGAGCTTGCCGGCGGATTTGCTGGAGCGGGCGATGACCGATGTGGATGGCTTGGCCGAGTTGCCGGAGTAAGTCAAAAGCTTCGCGAGCAAGCCGCTCCCACATTGGATCTATGTTGCACTGAAGATCCCTGTGGGAGCGGGCTTGCCCGCGAAAGCGTCAGCCCCGTCACTCAATGACTCAAACCTGCCGCATCACAACGGCAAGTGCCGACTCAACAACGCCCTTAACGCCGCCGGTTTCACCGGTTTGGCCAAGTAATCCAGCCCCGCCGCATGCACTTGCGCGACCATCTCCGGTCGCCCGTCGGCACTGATCACCACCCCCGGCACCGGTTCGCCCAGTTGGGTGCGCAACCACGCCATCAACTCGGTTCCGGTCTCGCCGTGGTCCAGGTGGTAGTCGATCAACGCCAACTGCGGCCGTAACCCGTCGCCAAGCAGTGCGGCGCATTCCTCGCGATTACGCGCGGTCCACACCTGGCAGCCCCAGCGCGTGAGCAAACTGTTCATGCCAATCAGGATGCTGTCCTCGTTATCGATACACAGCACCTGAGCGCCACCCATTTGCCTGCCGTTGAGTTCGGCCACCTGCACCGGCGCGACGGCTTGCGCCCGAGCCAGCGGCACGCTGACGCTGAACACGCTGCCGCGCCCCGGCCACGACCTTACGCGTAACGTGTGGCCCAACACGCGGCACAAGCCGTCGGCTATCGCCAAGCCCAACCCGAGGCCTTTCTCGGCGCGGGTCTGATGGCTGTCGAGGCGTTTGAATTCCTCGAAAATCACCTGTTGTTTGTCTTCCGGAATACCCGGCCCACGGTCCCAGACTTCCAGGCACAGCTCGCTGCCGCGGCGTCGCACGCCGAGCAGCACCGGGCCCTGGGCGTAACGGAAGGCGTTGGTCAGGAAATTCTGCAAGATCCGCCGCAACAGTTTGATGTCGCTGTCGACCCGCAACGTGCTGCCCCGCACGCGGAACTTCAGACCCTGTTCCTGTGCCAGTGCCTTGAACTCGGCGCCGAGGGTATCGAACAGTTCATTGAGCGCGAACGGCTTGCGATCCGGGTTGATCTTGCCGTTTTCCAGGCGGGAAATGTCCAGCAAATCGCTGATCAAGTCTTCGGCCGAACGCAACGAACTGTCGAGGTGCGCCACCAGTTTGCGGGTGTCGCCGGACAGGCTGTCGTCCTGGTGGGACAGGGCGGCAGAGAAAAGGCGCGCGGCGTTCAGCGGTTGCATCAAGTCGTGGCTGACGGCCGCGAGGAAGCGGGTTTTCGACTGGTTCGCCGATTCGGCGGTGCCTTTGGCTTCGGTCAGTGCGACGTTGAGCTGCGACAGTTCGTGGGTGCGTTCGGTGACCCGTTGTTCCAGTCCTTCATTGGCCTCGGTCAGCGCCTGCTCGGCTTCGCGGAACGCGGTGATGTCGGTGAAGCTCATGACGAAACCGCCGCCCGGCATCGGGTTGCCGATCAGCTCAATCACCCGGCCATTGGGAAATAACCGCTCAGAGGTGTGCGCACGGCCCTGACGCATCCAGTGCAAGCGCCGGGCGACGTGCACTTCGGCCTCGCCGGGCCCGCACAAGCCGCGTTCGGCGTTGTGGCGAATAATGTCGGCAATCGGCCGGCCGACACTGATCAAGCCGTCCGGGTAGTCGAATAACTCCAGATAACGCCGGTTCCACGCCACCAGTTTCAGCGACTGGTCGACCACGCTGATGCCCTGGGTGATGTTCTCGATGGCGCCTTGCAGCAGGGCACGGTTGAATTGCAGCACTTCGGAGGCTTCGTCGGCGATGCGCACCACGTCCTCCAGCTGCATTTCCCGACCCTCGATGGCGGCTTTTACCACCGCCCGCGTCGACGAGGCGCCGAGGACACCGGCCAGCAGGCGTTCGGTGTGGGCGATCCATTCGCCGTCGGCGTTCTGGTTCGGGTTGAAGCCTCTGCCCTGGCGATACGCGAAGCGGATGAAGCTTTGGCGTGCGCGTTCTTCACCGACGAAACGCGCGGCCAGTTGCAGCAAATCATCGATCTGCACGGCGAGCATCGAGCGTGCGCTGGGGCGTGCACTGATTTCCTGACCGATGAAACGGCCGGCCTGCCAATGCTCCGACACGCGCGTGCGTGACAACACCGAGACCCAGGCAAACAGGGTGAAGTTGGCCGCCAGCGACAACACCACGCCTTGGGTCAGCGGGGTGAGTGGCAGGTTGAGCGGATTGCTGTGCAACCAGGCCAAGCCCGGAAAACTGTGCAGCGACCAGCCGAGGCTGTGGGCGGCAATCGGCAAGATCAGCGTGTAAAACCACAGGAACGTCCCGGCGGCGAGACCGGCGAAGACGCCGCGCCGGTTGGCCTGTTTCCAGTACAACGCGCCGAGCATGGCCGGTGCCAGTTGCGTCACGGCGGCGAAGGCGATCTGGCCGATGGTCGCCAGGCTTGCGGTTGACCCCAGCAAGCGATAACTGACGTACGCCAGCAACAGAATCACCACGATGCTGACGCGGCGCACCGAGAGCATCCACTGGCGGAACACTTCGAACGGCCGCTCGGCGTTGTTGCGGCGCAGCAACCACGGCAACAGCATGTCGTTGGAGACCATGGTCGACAGCGCCACACTGGCGACGATCACCATGCCGGTCGCGGCGGAAGCACCACCGATAAACGCCAGCATGGCCAGCGCCGGGTGCGCCTGGGCCAGTGGCAGGCTGATGACGAAAGAGTCCGGCAGGACCGAACTTGGCAGCAGCATCTGACCGGCCAGCGCAATCGGTACTACAAACAGTGCGGCCAATGCGAGGTAGGCCGGGAACACCCATTTCGCCAGGCGCAGGTCCTGCGGATCGATGTTCTCCACCACGGTCACGTGGAATTGCCGGGGCAGGCAAATGATCGCCATCATCGCCACGCCGGTTTGCACCACCATCGACGGCCAGTTGATGGTTTCTTTCCAGTATTCCTCAAGGCGCGGGGCGAGCATGGCCTGGCTGAACAGGTCGTCGAAACCGTCGTACAAGCCGTAGGTGACGAATGCCCCCACGGCGAGAAACGCGAACAGCTTGACCAGCGACTCGAACGCAATCGCCAGCACCATGCCACGGTGGTGCTCGGTGGCGTCGAGGTTGCGCGTGCCGAACACGATGGTGAACAGCGCGAGCACCAGGGAGACGATCAGCGCGGTGTCCTGGGCGCGCACGCCCATCGCGTCGGCACCGGCGCCGATCAGCAGGTTGACGCCGAGCACAATGCCTTTGAGTTGCAGGGCGATGTAGGGCAGCACACCGACCAGGCAGATCAGCGCGACCACCACGGCCAGCGATTGCGACTTGCCGTAGCGCGCGGCGATGAAGTCAGCGATGGAGGTGATGTTCTCCTGCTTGCTGATCATCACCATTTTTTGCAGGACCCACGGCGCAAAGACCAGCAGCAGGATCGGCCCGAGGTAGATCGGCAGGAATGACCAGAGTTGTTCGGCGGCCTGGCCCACGGCGCCAAAGAAGGTCCAGCTGGTGCAATAAACCGCCAGCGACAGGCTGTACACCCAGGCGCGCACCCGTGGCGGCAGCGGCGCGCTGCGACGGTCGCCGTAGAAGGCGATGGCGAACATGATGGCCATATAGGCCAGGGCGACGGCGGCGATCAGCCCGCTGGACAGCGACATGAGAACTCCAGACGAAAGACACCCGGGACTCCCGCCCGGCGAGACAGTCTCGCACGATGGCCGAGGTTAGTCAGTGTCGACCAAAGTCGCGGCGCGGCGGGGTGTCGCACGGGGTATCACAGGGTGTTTGGCCAGATGGATCTTGGGTGCCTGAGCGGGCCTTTTCGCGGGCAAGCCACGCTCCCACAGGTTTCGTGTCGTGCCTGAATCAGGCGTCCAACGCGAAACCTGTGGGAGCGGGCTTGCTCGCGAATGGCGGCCTCACTGATTCAACGCAAACTCGACCAACCGATGCAGTTCCGCGACCTCCAGCGGCGCCGCCGAAAACAGGATGCGGAACACGATCGGTGCCACCACCAGGTTGATCAACCGATCAGCGCTCGGCTTCGGCTGATCCGGGTAACGATCCAGAATCGTCTGCAACTGTGCGCCAATGATCGTCGCGCAAAAGCCCGGCGTGGTGCTGCTTTGCACATCGCGCAGTATGTTGCGCCCGGGCTCGGAGCTCATCTCGTCGTGATATTGCTCCGCCCAGGCCCGCACATCGCTGCGCAGGCTGCCAGTGTTGGCCGGTTCGCTGTCGGGTTGCATGCGGGCGAGGGCGACGTCCGCCAGCAGCACCGACAGGTCGCCCCAGCGGCGATAAATCGTCGACGGCGTCACCCCGGCGCGCGCGGCAATTTGCGGGACGGTCACGCTGGCGCGGTCCTGTTCTTCGAGGAGTTCGCGGACTGCCGAATGAATCGACTCTTGCACCCGGGCACTGCGGCCGCCGGGGCGTAAACCTTCTTTAATAGCCATGCGGCGGACCTTAACACAAAGAATTTGCTTTAAGCGCTAGCCAGTAGCACACTCCGCAAAAGCAAAATATTAGCTTTTGCGGAGATTGCCCATGTCCAGCTCGATTTCAAACCGTTCCAGCCTGTGGTTTCTGGCGATCACTCTTCTGAGTTTTCTTGCCGCTTCCACCGCGCCGACGCCGCTGTATCACTTGTATCAGGAGCACCTGCAGTTCTCCGAAGCGACGCTGACCCTGATCTTCGGCGTGTACGCCATCAGTTTGCTCGCGGCGCTGCTGACCGTTGGTTCGCTCTCGGATTATCTGGGGCGCAAACCGGTGATTTTCACCGCAGTGGTGCTGAACATGTTGGCGATGCTGCTATTTATCAACGCCGACAGCGTCGCTTGGCTGATCAGCGCCCGCGTGCTGCAAGGCTTTGCCACCGGCATGGCCACCGCGGTGCTGAGTGCCGCGCTGCTGGACACCGATCGCCGGCAAGGTCCGCTGGTCAACAGCGTTGCGCCGCTGCTCGGTATGGCGGCCGGCGCCATGGGTTGCGGCTTGCTGGCCCAGTTCGCGCCGCTGCCGTTGCAGTTGACCTTTTGGGTGTTGCTCGCGCTGTTCGGGATGCAGGCGATTTATGTCTGGCGCCTGCCGGAAAGCGCCAACCTGCAAGCCGGCGCCTGGGCCTCGTTGCGTCCGACCTTGCATGTGCCGACTCAGGCACGGTGCACGTTGTGGCGGGTATTGCCGATCAATATCGCCGTGTGGGCGCTGGGTGGTTTTTACGCATCGCTCGCGCCGTCGCTGGTCAGGGCCGCCACCGGTTCGACCTCGAACCTGATTGGCGGGGCGACCGTCGCCGTGTTGACCGTGACCGGTGCCGCGATGATTTTCACCTTGCGTAATCGGCCTGCCGACAAGGTTCTGCTGCTGGGTGGCACGCTGTTGTCGGTCGGTGTTGCCTTGATTCTGTTGGCGGTGCACAGCGCCAGCCTGTCGCTGTTCTTCATGGGTACGCTGGTGGCCGGTTGCGGTTTCGGCGCCGGGTTTCTTGGGTCCCTGCGCAGCGTCGTGCCGCTGGCGTTGCCCCATGAGCGGGCCGGATTGATGTCAGCGTTTTATGTGCTCAGCTACCTGGCGTTCTGCTTGCCGTCATTGCTGGCCGGTTACCTCACCCGAACCTTCGGGCTGATCGCCACCACCGATGGTTACGGCGCGGTGCTGATTGCGCTGTCGGTTGGCGCACTGCTGGCGCTGTTGCGCCAGCGCTCGGGCAACGTGTGTGGCGTGTAGGGCAACGACAGTAGCAAGCCAATATCTACAAAATAGATAACAGTTAGAGATATTACCCGTTATATAGATATTCGATTCGGATCTACCATGAGCTCCACCTCACTAGAGGACAGGAGTTCGCCATGCCATGCCCCAACCGCAGCAAGCCCGGTATCAAACCTTTCAGCCATTTGCAGCACCCGCGTGAAGTCATCCGCCAGTTCACGCCTAACTGGTTCGCTGCAACCATGGGCACCGGCGTGCTGGCGTTGGCGCTCGCGCAATTGCCCCTTGCGCTGCCGGGGCTGCATGCAATCGCCGAAGGGCTGTGGCTGTTCAACACCCTGCTGTTTTTGCTGTTTACCGCTTTATATGCGGCGCGTTGGCTGTGGTTTTTCGATGAGGCGCGGCGGATCTTCGGGCATTCCACCGTGTCGATGTTTTTCGGCACCATCCCCATGGGGCTTGCGACCATCATCAATGGCTTCCTGCTGTTCGGCTTGCCGCGCTGGGGCGATGGCGTGATTCACATTGCCGAAGTGCTGTGGTGGCTGGACGTGGCGATGTCGCTGGCCTGCGGCGTGCTGATTCCCTACATGATGTTCACCCGTCAGCACCACAGCATCGACCAGATGACCGCCGTTTGGCTGTTGCCGGTGGTCGCTGCCGAAGTCGCCGCCGCCAGCGGTGGTTTGCTGGCACCGCATCTGGCAGACGCCCATGCGCAACTGGTGGTGTTGACCACCAGCTACGTGCTCTGGGCCTTTTCCCTGCCCGTGGCGTTCAGCATCCTGACCATCCTGTTGCTGCGCATGGCACTGCATAAATTGCCCCACGAAAACATGGCGGCATCGAGCTGGCTGGCGCTCGGGCCGATCGGTACCGGGGCGCTGGGCATGTTGCTGCTGGGTGCCGACGCACCGGCAATCTTCGCCGCCAACGGGATGCCGGGCATCGGTGAAATCGCCGCCGGGCTCGGGCTGGTGGCCGGGATCACGCTGTGGGGGTTTGGCCTGTGGTGGATGCTGATCGCCGTGCTGATCACCGTGCGTTACCTGCGCGTCGGCATTCCGTTCAACCTTGGCTGGTGGGGTTTCACCTTCCCGTTGGGCGTTTATTCTTTGGCGACGCTGAAACTCGCCAGCACCTTGAACCTGACGTTTTTCAGTGTCTTTGGCGGCGTGCTAGTGGCCTTGCTGGCGGTGATGTGGCTGATCGTCTCGAAACGCACCGTGCAAGGCGCGTGGCGTGGCGAGTTGTTTGTCTCGCCGTGCATTGCAGGATTAAACAAATAATCGGCAAAGATTAGGTAATGTGTGGCCTGGATCGCTGTTCGACATTCCAATAGCTGTCACCACGCCACTCTCACGCCAGTCAGGGACACACGGAAGATGAGTCACCCCTCACAGTTCACCTTGCTTCGCACCCGGCGCTTTTTGCCGTTCTTCGTCACACAGTCCCTCGGGGCGTTCAACGACAACATCTTCAAGCAGTCGCTGATCCTCGCCATTCTGTACAAGCTGACCATCGAGGGTGATCGCTCGATCTGGGTCAACCTGTGTGCGTTGCTGTTTATCCTGCCGTTCTTCCTGTTCTCGGCGCTCGCCGGGCAGTTCGGGGAGAAGTTCGCCAAGGACGCGTTGATCCGTCTGATCAAGCTCGGCGAAATCGCGATCATGGCGGTCGGCGCGGTCGGGTTCATGTTCGATCACCTGTCGCTGATGCTGGTGGCGCTGTTCGCCATGGGCACGCACTCGGCGCTGTTCGGGCCGGTGAAGTATTCGATCCTGCCGCAGGCATTACGCGAAGACGAACTGGTCGGCGGCAACGGGCTGGTGGAAATGGGCACCTTCCTCGCGATTCTGGCCGGCACCATCGGCGCCGGAATCATCATGTCGTCCGGTCATTACGCGCCCATCGTGTCCACCGCCATCGTCGGCATTGCAGTGCTGGGTTACCTCGCCAGCCGCAGCATTCCGCGGGCCGCCGCGGCATCGCCGGAGATGCGCCTGAACTGGAACATTTTCAGCCAATCCTGGGCGACGCTGAAACTGGGGCTCGGGCAAACGCCTGCGGTATCGCGTTCAATTGTCGGCAACTCGTGGTTCTGGTTTGTCGGGGCGATTTACCTGACGCAGATCCCGGCGTACGCCAAGGAGTGGATGCACGGTGACGAAACCGTGGTCACGCTGATCCTGACCGTGTTTTCGGTCGGGATCGCCCTCGGTTCGATGCTCTGCGAGAGGCTCTCCGGACGTAAAGTCGAAATCGGCCTGGTGCCGTTCGGCTCGTTTGGCCTGACGGTGTTTGGCTTGCTGCTGTGGTGGCACTCCGGCGGCATTCCGGACAGTGAAAACGGCTATGGCTGGATCGAAGTCTTGGGCTTCGGCCACACATGGCTGGTACTGATCGACATCCTGGGGCTGGGGATTTTCGGCGGTTTCTACATCGTGCCGCTGTACGCGCTGATCCAGTCGCGCACTGCCGAAAAAGAGCGGGCGCGGGTGATTGCCGCCAACAACATCCTCAACGCGCTGTTTATGGTGGTCTCGGCGATTGTTTCGATCGTCTTGCTGAGTGTGGTCAAGCTGTCGATCCCGCAGCTGTTCCTGGTGGTGTCGCTGCTGAACATCGGCGTCAACGCCTACATCTTCAGCATCGTTCCCGAGTTCACCATGCGTTTCATGATCTGGCTGCTCAGCCATTCCATGTACCGCGTGGAGCACCGCAACCTGGAGCTGATTCCGGACGAAGGCGCGGCGTTACTGGTCTGCAACCATGTGTCATTCGTCGATGCTTTGCTGATCGGCGGCGCGGTGCGTCGGCCGATTCGCTTTGTCATGTACTACAAAATCTACAACCTGCCGGTGCTCAACTTCATCTTTCGCACGGCGGGGACGATTCCTATCGCCGGGCGTCATGAAGACATTCAGATCTACGAAAAAGCCTTCACCCGGATTGCCCGGTATCTGAAGGACGGTGAGCTGGTGTGCATCTTCCCGGAAGGCAAATTGACCGCTGATGGCGAAATGAATGAGTTCAAGGGCGGGCTGACGCGGATTCTCGAAGAGACGCCGGTGCCGGTGATTCCGCTGGCGTTGCAAGGCTTGTGGGGCAGTTTTTTCAGCCGCGATCCGGGCAAGAGTCTGTTTCGTCGGTTGTGGTCGCGGGTGACGTTGGTGGCGGGGCCAGCGGTGGCGGTTGCAGCGGCGGAGCCTGCGGCATTGCAGGCGATGGTCGGGGAGTTACGCGGGACCGTTAGATAGTTAGTGTGATTGCGGGCCTCTTCGTCGGAACGCCGCCCGGAGCAAGCCCGCTCCCACAGTTGACCGCGTTCATCTGGAGGAGCGCGGTCCCCCTGTGGGAGCGGGCTTGCTCGCGAAAGCGGCAGTAGCTCAAGCGCTGATCTTCAGCCCAACCAACCCGGCAATAATCAACGCCACACTGGCCAGCCGAAACAGCGCCATCGATTCGCCAAACAGAATGATCCCGGCAATCACCGTGCCCACCGCACCCACACCGGTCCAGATCGCATAGGCCGTGCCCAGCGGCAATTCCTTCATCGCAACGCCAAGCAGGCCAAGGCTGATAGCCATGGCGGCAATGGTCAATGCGGTGGGGAGAGGGCGGCTGAAGCCGTCGGTGTACTTCAGGCCAACGGCCCAGCCAACTTCGAACAGCCCGGCGAAAAACAGAATGATCCAGGACATGAAAGACCTCCATCGATTGACGGGGTCGTCCCCAGATTAATGACTCGATCGAGCCGCGAGGTCGTCCTCGCGTTGCGCCATAGAGTGCCCATCATTAACCGAAGGATCAAGTTTTCGGCTTACTCGGCAGCCTGCCGAGCAGCTATTTCACGGTCTTCTTTCTCGCTCATCCGACGGAAATACGTCGAGAGCAGCGCCCCGGAAATGTTGTGCCACACACTGAACAACGCGCTCGGCACCGCCGCCAGTGGCGAGAAGTGCGCGCTGGCCAGGGCGGCGCCCAAGCCTGAGTTCTGCATGCCGACTTCCAGCGCCAGGGATTTGCGTTGCGCCAGTGGCAGCTTGAACAGGCGCCCGGTGAAGTAACCCAGCAGATAACCGAAGCTGTTGTGCAGCATGACCACGGCCATGATCAGCAGGCCGGATTCGGCAATCTTCGCCTGACTGGCCGCGACCACCGCCGCAACGATAATCACGACGCTGACCACCGAAATCAGCGGCAACACTTCAACCGCATGACGCACCCGGCTGCCGAGCACGCGCTGGGCAACCACGCCAAGGATGATCGGCAGCAGCACCACTTGCAGGATCGACCAGAACAACTCCATGAACGACACCGGCAACCACGCCGACGCCAGCAGCCAGATCAGCGCCGGGGTCAGCAGCGGGGCGAGGAGGGTGGTGACGGCAGCGATGGCCACCGACAGCGCCAGATCGCCGCGAGCGAGCCAGGTCATCACGTTCGACGAGGTGCCGCTTGGGCAGCAGCCGACCAGAATCACCCCGACGGCGATTTCCGGCGGCAGGTGAAACGCCTGGCAGAGCAACCACGCCACACCGGGCATGATCACGAAATGCGCGACCACGCCCAATGCCACACGCCATGGATGGCGGGCGACTTCGGCGAAGTCTTCGAGTTTGAGGGTCAGGCCCATGCCGAACATCACCAGACCCAGCAGCGGCACGATCGCTCCCTTGAGGCCGATGAACCACGCCGGTTGCAGAAACGCCACGACGGCGAAAATCAACACCCAGTAAGCAAAGGTGTTGCCGACGAAGCGGCTTAAGGCGGCGAGAGCGCGCATGGTCTGATCCTTATTACTCGATTTTGAAAATGACACCGGGCCCATGTGGGAGCGACGGTGCGACGATTCGACTTGCTCGCGAAGACGGCGTGTCAGCCAATATAGATGTCGACTGACACTCCCTCTTCGCGAGCAAGCCCGCTCCCACATTAGTCATCACAAGGCTTTAGATGCCTTGTGGGGTCTCTTCGCCGCCCAGCGCTTCAACCAGCGCCGGCAGGAAGTCACCGAAGGTCAGCATCATCAGGGTGAAGCTGGCGTCCAACTGGCCGAGGGCTTCTTCGCCGCCGTCCTGTTCCGCTTGATCCTGCAGCAGGTCTTCGAACTTCAGGCGCTTGACGGTCATTTTGTCGTCGAGCATGAACGACAACTTGTCCTGCCAGGCCAGCGACAGCTGCGTGACAACTTTACCGGTGCTCAAGTGCAGCTGGATTTCGTCGCTGGTCAGGTCCTGGCGCTTGCAACGCACAATACCGCCGTCTTCGTGGGTGTCGCGCAGTTCGCACTCGTCCAGCACAAAGAAGTCGTCCGCGGCTTTCTGGGTGGTGACCCATTCAGTCATGGTGGCGGTCGGCGACATTTTTACGGTCAGCGGACGTACCGGCAGGGTGCCGATCACTTCACGCAACGTCGACAACAGGTCTTCGGCGCGTTTCGGGCTGGCCGAGTTGACCAGGATCAGGCCTTGTTTCGGTGCGATGGCGGCGAAGGTCGACGAACGACGGATAAACGCGCGCGGCAGGAACGCCAGGATGATTTCATCCTTGATCTGGTCACGCTCCTTCTTATAGACCTTGCGCATTTGCGTGGCTTCGATCTCTTCGACCTTTTCCTTGACCGCGTCACGCACGACGCTGCCCGGCAGAATGCGTTCTTCCTTACGGGCGGAAATCAGCAGGAAGTCGCCGCTGACGTGCACCAGTGGCGCATCTTCGCCCTTGCCGAATGGCGCGACGAAACCGTAGGTGGTCAACTCCTGGCTTGCACAAGGACGCGCCAGTTTGGTGGCCAGTGCAGTTTCCAACGCCTCGGCATCAAAAGGCAGATCTTGGGTCAGGCGATAGATAAGCAGGTTTTTGAACCACATGAGGCGAGTCTCTCCTTTATACAAAGGGGGGCATTATTCTCTTCGCGGCGCCATAGGCCAACCCTTCTCTAAGCCTTTGGAAGGCCTGCAAAAATTATTTAAAAAAGTGCTTGCCAGAGGTTGGGGCGCTCCGTAGAATGCGCGCCACACCGAAAGTGAAGGGTGATTAGCTCAGCTGGGAGAGCGTCTGCCTTACAAGCAGAATGTCGGCGGTTCGATCCCGTCATCACCCACCATTCGCTTTAGTGTTACGCGCAGCGGTAGTTCAGTCGGTTAGAATACCGGCCTGTCACGCCGGGGGTCGCGGGTTCGAGTCCCGTCCGCTGCGCCATATTCGGTAATCTGGAACGCTGAACGCCAGGTCACCACGGAAAAACCCGCTTAACGCGGGTTTTTTTCTGCCCCACGTTTACATGTTGTTCCTGCGGGTCGCGTCGTTTTACTGGTTTTCAGATTTATTTGAGAAAATATTCAATTAAATCAACACGTTATGAAAACCTGTGGCATAATGCGCCCCGCAACGAAGGTAAAGGGTGATTAGCTCAGCTGGGAGAGCGTCTGCCTTACAAGCAGAATGTCGGCGGTTCGATCCCGTCATCACCCACCATTACTTTCAACGCTACGCGCAGCGGTAGTTCAGTCGGTTAGAATACCGGCCTGTCACGCCGGGGGTCGCGGGTTCGAGTCCCGTCCGCTGCGCCATATTCGGTAACCTGGAACGCTGAACGCCAGGTCACCACGGAAAAAGCCCGCTTGCTGCGGGCTTTTTTTCGTCTGGAATTTGGCGTGTGCGCTTCTTCCTGTGGGTTTGTTTGCCTGTTATTGCTCGGCGTTACGGCTATGTCGGTAGTCGCTCACCGCTTCATACACCGCTTTGCGTAGCCGATTGATCCCACCTATCGGCCGGTGCGCTTGCAGCCCGAACCACGGATTGAACGACTGGTTGTCGCATTGCAGATTCAACGCGGGCGTATCAAAGTCCTGCGCGGGCAGGGTGATCCGGGCCACGGTTTCGAACGGCACATCACTTTCTTTCCATTCAATGCTCGTGTCCTCAATCGGCATGTACTTGCCCGGATCCTGGCGCTGGATCTGCAGGACGAAACACGCGGGCACCCGATCCGTCGACAACTGCTGATTCAGTGCATTACGCAAAAAGTTCGGCAGTTTCTGGTTTTGCGCTGGCAGCGTATACGCAGGGCAGCTATCCGGGTCTGGCATGACCCGGAACTTGGCATTGGCTTCACCGAATTTGTAGGGCGAAACCGAAAAGTATGTGGTCTGTGTCGGGCTCTCAGGGGCGGGGGAGAGCGTCGCCAGCGCGATAAACAGATGCCGAACCTGCCAGCTGCGTGGATCCCAGCCGGGGAAGAACGCCGTCAGTTTCTTGCCATCAGCCTGCGCGGCCACATTCTGCCGGTACTCGGCGACATCGCTGACAAAGAAGTTCGGATGACTGAACATCACGAAATCCTGCTCCGCGCGGTGTTGTTGATCGGCGAGCAGTTGTTGACCAGGCACCTCAAGCAACTTGATCGCCATGCCCCGGGCGTCGCGAATGCTGTCGAATTGCGGGTACGCATTGCCATTGGACAGGCGCATCGTCGCTTGCCATGTTTTCCCCGGCTCGCTGAACACACCTTGGCGCAGCTCCACGGGCAACTGCGGCAGCACTTGAACTTCGGCCTTCACGCAGCCATGCGCTTTGGCGTGCGCATCGCGCAAATAGCGGGTGCTTCCGCGGTGTTGATCGACGATGCGCACGGCGGTCTGGATGATGTCCTGCGTCATGGCCGCTTCGCCGTCCGGTATCAACTCCTGTGCCGAAACCGCTCCGCTGTGCTGCCAGGCAAACCACGCCGTGGCCACAGCCCAGCCCAGCAGTCCAAGGCCCACCAAGCACAACAGGGTTTTACCCAGAAAGGCCCCCAACCACATCCAGAGTCTGCTCATGGCAATTGTGCCTCCAACGGGCCGCCCAACACTTTGAGGTATTCCAGCAACGCCCAGCGTTCTTCCGGTTGCAGCCCGCGACCGATGACGCCGTTGCCGCGTTTGCCGGCGCGAAACTCGTGGCCGCTGTTGTGATTGCCGGTGATGCGCGTATCGAACACAAACCCATTGGTAAAGGCCTCGGTGCGATAGCCGAGGTGCTTCGGGTCGTACTCGAAGGTGCCTTTATAGAAGGTGGTGGCGCGTTCATCCTGCGGCGAAAGCAACTGATAGATGCTCGGCACCGAACCGTTGTGCAGAAACGGCGCAGTCGCCCACACGCCCGCCAGTGGCCTGGCCTTATAGGCGCGCAATTCGCGCACGCCAATCGGCAGGCCGAAGCCATCCATGTTCGGCCGCTCGGCCTCGGGAATTTTCGCCTCGCGGTACGCCCGATTACTGACGAACGCCGTGACATAAGCCAGGCCTTTGGCTGACGAGAGCTTGCTCAGGTCCAGCGGTTCAGTGGGCGGCGGCTGCAATTGCACATCCAGTTTCGCCAGCTCCTTCGGGTCCCATTGCAAGGCGCTGAGGTCGAAGCGGTGGTCGGCGATATTGTTGGCAGCGTTCGGGTCTGTGCCGATAAAGGCCACGGGCAGCATTTTCAGTTGCTGCACCCAGCGCTCACCGTTTTGGACCGAGCTGGGCACGTGGCAACCCGCGCAATTCTCGCTGAACAGCTCGCGACCTTTGGCGGCCAGTGGCTTGTCGACAGCACCCAGTACATCTTCCGGCCAGGCAGGCGGTTTGAGCCGTTGCAGGGTTTGCTCGATCAGGTGCAGGTCGCGCAGGCGGACACTGGACGGATAGCGGTCCTCTCCTTTCAGCGGCTGGCCGTTATCGTCGAAAAAATTCAGGGTGGCGCCCACGCCCAAGGCTTCGCCGATGTTACGCGCCATGGGTTGTTGCGCCGAACCGTTCCACTGCACCCAGTCGAAGGTCCACATGTCCCACAACTGCGGGTAATCCACCGGCGCATTGGCGACGCGGTAGTTATCGGCGGAAATGGCATCACCGAAACTGGCGTTGGCGATACGCCCGAAGGCATCGGTGCGGCCGGGGCCTTCCTCGGTTGGATATAGCCCGCGATGGGTGTCGTTCCACGCCACCTTCAAGAACGTATCGAGCGAGACTTTGAAGTCTTTGCGCAGTTGCTGCTGGCGGGAATCGTAGTCCTCACCGAGCACGTTGCGGGCGAACCGTTCGAATTTCCAGGGGTTGTAGTACGTCGACGCCAGGCTTGCGACCAATGCCTGTCCGAAACTGCCCCCGCGCAATGTAGGAACACTCGAAGGCAAGACATGCTGCGCCGTGCCGCCGTCGATGCGCACAGCCTGACCGTTGAATCGCAATTCACCGGTGTGGCAGGCGGCGCAGGTGATGTCGAGCATCTGTTCCTGGCTGCCCGGGTTTTGATGACGGGCGAAACCCACGGGCAAGTTGCCGGGGTTGTTCGGCGTGGCTTTCTGGCTCGGGTCGATCAAAAAGCCGAAACGCGCGAGGTATTCCGGCGCGGCGAATCGTTGCTGCGAAAAGGGCAATTCGAGGGCGTTGAACCAGTCATAGCGCAAGCCTTTGACCTGGGTGCCTTGGGGGGTGAAGTAGTAAGTCTGGCGGTCTTCGGCGCTCCACTGCTCGAGGTAGTGCACCTGTTGCGCTGGCGTCCAGGTTGGCAGTTTCGGGTTGGCGACATAGTACAGAACCACGCCGAGGCCGAGGCCCAGCACCACAGCGAATAAAATCAGCAAACGGAATAAGAGGCGCAAGTTGAACATCCTTGTCGATTTGTTGCTCTCTTATGCCTCAGCGTCTGAAGGGCGGCAAGTGGCCATTACGCCAGTTGTGGTGGGATTCGGGATCAGTGCTTGTGGGGCAAGATGACAGAACCTTCATCATGCCAATCCCGAAATGCGTTAAAACACCTGAACTTATCAGAAGATTCCAGCTCTCATGCCGGTAGCCATTGGTCGTGGCCGCCTGATAAGCTCGCGGCTTTACTCGATTGCCCTTTAGGCGCATGAACAAGGAAATAGCATGAAACAGCATCGGTTGGCGGCGGCGGTGGCCCTGGTTAGCCTGGTACTTGCGGGTTGTGATTCGCAGACCAGCGTAGAGCTGAAAACCCCGGCGCAAAAAGCTTCCTACGGGATTGGCCTGAACATGGGCAAAAGCCTGGCTCAGGAAGGCATGGATGACCTGGACTCCAAGGCCGTAGCTCAAGGCATCGAAGATGCCGTCGGCAAGAAAGAACAGAAGCTGAAGGACGAAGAACTGGTCGAAGCCTTCGCAGCACTGCAGAAACGCGCTGAAGAGCGCATGGCGAAGATGAGCGAAGAGTCGGCAGCCGCCGGCAAGAAATTCCTCGAAGAAAATGCCAAGAAGGCCGGTGTAACCACCACCGCTTCGGGCCTGCAGTACGAAGTAGTGAAAAAAGCTGACGGTCCACAGCCCAAGCCTACCGACGTGGTGACTGTTCACTACACCGGCAAGCTGACCAACGGCACCACCTTTGACAGCTCGGTTGATCGCGGTAGCCCGATTGATCTGCCGGTCAGCGGTGTGATTCCGGGTTGGGTCGAAGGCCTGCAACTGATGCACGTTGGCGAGAAGTACAAACTGTACATCCCTAGCGAACTGGCTTACGGCGCCCAGAGCCCAAGCCCTGCGATCCCGGCCAACTCGGTGCTGGTGTTCGACCTGGAACTGCTGGGCATCAAAGACCCGGCAAAAGAAGACGCTGCCAAGTAATTTGCGTCTGCTCTAAAAACAACGCCTCGCTTATGCGGGGCGTTGTTGCATCTGGCGTTGCGCGAAGGTAAACAAAGCGAACGGATGCCCTGGGTTGCAGTCATAGGCAGTGAAGAGGCTGTGAGTAGTCTCACCTTGGCGCCAAGTCAATGAAATCTTGGGTTTTTTTATGTGAGTAAAAAACGCCCGATCTGAGCTCAGCCCTTATGAAACGGGGCTTTCAGCGGTGAAATGCAGCTCTGTTCACAAGGTTATCCACAATTTGTGTGGATAACATTTCAGTGGGAGGAATGATGAAAGCACCCTGGAATTTCGCTCGATTCTTGCCCCTCGCCGGTCGCTTGCTCGCGCGTGGGCGCCTGCCGAGCCTGTTATTCGCCGTCGCCAGCAAAGGTGCCAGCGAAGGTGGCCGGCTGGGCAAACTCAAGGACGACCTGCGCCTGTTGCAGGCGTTGTGCCTGGCCTACTGGCGAGGTGAGTACCGTGCCATCAGCCGCAAATCGATCCTGACCGTCGTCGCTGGGTTGATGTATTTCCTCAGTCCTCTCGATGCCATCCCGGATTTCATCCCGGTCTTCGGCATGCTCGACGACATCGCGGTGCTGGCCTGGGTGATGAAAACCCTCGATGACGAACTCAATGCCTTTCGCGCCTGGCGCAATCGACAGTTGCCGGAGAAGCTCGCGGTGGTCGAACGCCTGCCCGACACCCCTGAGCAACTTCAGCTCCAAGGCCCGAAAAAAAGCTGATCCGATTGGGCATCGTGCCTATTTCATGCCCCCGCGCGACCTTGGCCGCTGTTAGGATTACACTTCTAGGGAAAAGTGCCGACTCGCTAAGTGTCGTTGTCCTACGGGGAAGTCATGGATATTCAGATAATCACACGCGAAGGCGAGCCCGAATATGCGGTTTTGCCGTGGGCTCAGTATCAGGCTCTACTGAAAGCAGCAGGCATTAACGAGCAACCGGCACCCGACACGCCGGTACGTCACGCGGCATCACCAGACCCGATTCTTCCAGGTCTGGATCAACTACGCAGTTTGCGCGAAGGGAAGGGCATCGCCATCGAGGCGCTGGCCCGCACGGTAGGCATCAGCCCGTCTTATCTGGCCTTGATCGAAAGTGGCGAGCGTCAACCCGACGCTGCGATTCGCCGCAGCCTGGCCTGGGAATTGACGGTGCCAGGGTGGAGGGATGAATCGTGAGCGTACGCATCAGTCGTCAACATTGGGACGGGTTGCTCGGTGAACTGGATCAGGCCCGCCGCCAGCGCCACTTGCTGACATATCGAGCGTTGCTGGAGCGTTTGCAGTTGCCCACGCCGGCCATGCAAACCCTCACCGCTGCGCTGGAACATCTGGCCGCGCTGGACGCCAAGGCCGAGCAGCCGCTGCGCAGCTCGCTGGTGATCAGCCAAGGCGCGAGCCGCCTGCCACGCACCGGTTTCTTCGAATGCGTCGAACGCCTGGGACGATTCTCCGGGCCGTCCGACGGTGTCGCCGCTGCCTCGTGGCACGCTTCGGAGGTGGTGCGCGTGTTCGAATACGAGTACCCGGAATCGGCGGAGGCCTGAGTGTTTTTAAAACTCAAGGCGCGGGCCGGTTACTGGCTGGCGCGCCGCTTGTTTCACTGGTCGTGGTTCGTGCGCCAGCCGCGCGGCTGGCACTGGCTCGAAGGCCAGTTCGCCCGCATGGCGAATCTCGGCGATGTCGGCGCGCAAAGCTTCTATGGCCACATCCTGACCTTTCGCGGCGTCGGCCTGGGGGCTCGTGAAGAAGGCGTGCGACTTTTGCGCCTGGCGGCGTTGGCGGGCGATGGCAAAGCGGCGTATCAAGTCGGCGTGATCAGCCTGGCGGGGACGCCGAGCAAAGCGCCGGACCCGGTGGAAGCGGCACGATTTTGGCGGATAGCGGCGCAGGCCGGGCATCCGTTGGCTGAAATCAAACTGAAAGAGTTGGTGGGGAACTGATCGTCCCCAAGCTCCGCGTGGGAATACAGCTCGTGTCCGGCTAAACGCCACCGCTGCAATTGGAACGCATATCGTCTATGGAGGCATTTCCGCCCTGAGCATGGGTACGCTCAAGCGGGGACGCCTGACAACGGATCTCAAGTAATAAATCGATCTAATCAAGGAAGATAAAAAATTGAAAAAAACGCTCTGCGCCCTGTTTCTAATCTGCCTGACCACCAGCGCACTCGCCAACGATAACTCCATCGGCTTTCACGCCTCCACACTGCCAGACCCGCAAAACGAACGCCCACTGGAAATGGTCGTCTGGTACCCCAGCGCCACCAGCGCCATCACCCCGCAATTGTTCGGCGACAACCCAGTGTTTGTCGGCGCCCTTGCCGTACCCAACGCGCCACCGGCTGCCGGCGAACATCCATTGGTGGTGCTTTCCCACGGTAACGGCGGTAGTTGGATCAACCAGACATGGCTGGCCAGCGCGCTGGCCCACAAGGGTTACATCGTCGCGGCGGTCAACCACCCCGGCACCACCAGCCGTGACCGCAGCCCCCAAGCCGCGGCACAACTATGGCAACGACCCGCCGACCTGAGCCGAGCCATCGACGCAGTCACGGCTCAGCCGGAAAAATTCGGCGTCGTCGCCAAGCAGCGAATTGCAGCCGTGGGCCATTCACTCGGCGGCTGGACCGTCCTGGAAATCGCCGGTGCGCGTTTCGACCCCGACCGCTTCGCCAAGGACTGCATCGTCCATCCAAAGTTGGCCAGTTGCACCGCCTACCAAACGATGAACCCCGCAAGCACCCCGGAATCGAAGGCACGGCTGGCCGCCGATCTGCGCGATAAACGCATCACCGCCATTGTTTCATTGGACCTGGGCCTGTCACGCGGGATGACCGATGAAAGCCTTGCACAGTTGCCGGTGCCGACGCTAGTGATTGCAGCGGGCGTGCCATCTGAAGAACTTCCTGCTGAGCTGGAGTCCGCCGACTTGGCCAAACGCTTGCCCACAGCGTCGAAGCGCTATGTCGAGATTCAAGACGCCAGCCACTTCAGCTTTATGGCGGTGTGTAAACCTGGGGCGGTGGCGATGCTTGAAGAAGCGGTGCCGGGTGATGGGATTATTTGTGGGGATGGAGAGGGAGGGAGGCCGCGGGAGGTGATTCAGGAGCAGGTTGCGTTGTTGATCGCAGAGTTTCTGGCGCAGTTACCTCGCGGCTAACGGGGATGTTATTAACGCTGGGATGATATTTCACTAGCGTTAAGCGTTAGCTTGGTTGTCTGGGGATGAACGCTTTGGGCCGATGCGCTATTGACGATAGGCAGCAATCGGCCAAAAACAGACTTTCAAACAACACCCGCAGTAGAATATGCGTATTCTTCTCACCAGCAGTCGTCTGGGCGAGTGCGGCGAGGCTAGTTGCGACATCAGTGGAAGGTCGCCATCTTCCATTCCTTGGCAATTGTTCCGTTCTGCCCGGGTTAAATAGGATAGCAGTGGCAATTGAAACATGACGTTCGTCGGCCTACATCAGGACCAGTCCCCCGAGACGTTTTAATGATTAATTCGAGCTATAAAAAGCAGAGCATAAAACAAATGAAACTCAGTCCATCTGAGAAAAAATCAAAAAGAATAGTTTTAACAGTGGTAGTGTGTTTGTTTTTTGGCGCATGGCTTTATTATATTGGCTGGGCTTCTAGCGTTTCAGCGCGAACAGTTTTAATGCCTGAAATTCCCGAATGGAGTACATACCTGCTGTTCAGCTCCATTACTGGGCTTATCGCTGCAATTCGAACACTCTACAAGCGGTCTGGGGGCAAGACAGCAATACAAATTCTAAACTCTTTTGCTGGTTGGTTTTGTTTGGGATTTATTTTATCTGTCAATAGTTATGCCGCTGCCGCCTATCTTTTGCCTGGCGAGATTATTAGTTATAAGTCTTCATATGAACTAAGATACCCCGGGCCTTCCAGAGGGAGATTTGGTCGTTGCGAGGCAGGTCTATGGATCGAAGATCCAAGCACAAACCGCTGGATTGAGCTTTGCACGAACAAAATGGATTTGGATAAGAATATAAAACAGGGGATGAAGTTAGTATGGGTGAGTGCCCATACGAATAAAATAGGTAGCTACATTATGAGCTATACTTTTATCTATAATTAAACTCGTCAGAGTCAAATCTTTTTTTCGTAAACAATAGATTAAGCGGAAGTTATTCTTTTGGCACCAAGAACAGCAAGGTATGAGGCCAATGCCGATAGCTCGCTGACGATGTACGCATTAGCAGCGTGTCCATGGTCTGCTTTTGGCCGGAAGTTGCCACTCACGACCGGCCGCTTTCGGCCAAAAGCAGACCATGGACACGCAGCTAACACGTCAGTAAAGTGCAAAGTAATATGTCGCTTTCCCCCTTCTTGATGTCGCGTTTACAACGTCGTTTTTTTGATTGCTCAAGGGATTACGCATGAACATGGGATGTTATGCCAAAAGTCGTTCGGCATCTAGAAGTTGAATTTAAGGAGCAATAAAGTGGAAATCAAGATTGATGTGTTGGGTTCTCCAACAGAAAAGGATAAAGGAGTTCTGAATAATAGGTTTTTAGAATATCTTCGAATTCAATATCCAAATCTACCACCAGAATCGGAAGATAAAATATTTATGGTGGTTGCACACGATGAAGTAGGCGACTACATCGGTGCAATAAGCTGTAATTGTTACTGGGATGGCTTAGAAATTGACACCTTTTGGGTTAAGGAATCTCATCGCGGTAAAAAAGTAGGATCTATGCTTTTGGAAAAAGCAGAAGCGATTGGTGCCAACAATGGGGCAGTAGTCGCATTCTTAAAAACCGTTGATGCTAAAAAGTTCTATGAGCGGCATGGATATGAGATTTACGGTGTTCTTGAGGATCGCCCAATCGGGACTAACCTGTATCATTTAAAGAAACGGCTAGTAAAACATGCATAACAACTGGTTCAAATCGTTCACTTCGCTCAATGGGACGGGCTAAAGCCCCCCTTAACCAAATGCTGGTCAGAGTCCGCTATGGGTCCAGTCTGTGTGAAAACGCATGCACCGTTTTGAAGTCTGCATTGCTACGTAAGATCTGCCAGCGTTTGGTTAGTCAGCAGACCTGAAATTTGCGTAGGAACGCGACTTTCGTTCCGATTCTGACTGTCAAACTTGCTCTAAAACGTTTTCACACAGCCTCGGTCGACTGCTGCCCTTCGCGACAGACAGTAATCGGCCAGAAGCGATGCTCGCGGCTTAGCACGAATCTTACGTACACAGTAATATCCGTCTGCACCGCCCAAGCTACGGAGTCGGGCTATTGACCATGAAGGGACCAAGTGAATCTACAACTTGAAATTGAGAGGATCTTTGGGGGTAAAGCATTTGCCCGGCCACTGTTCTATTCCTGTCCAGGAGGTCTGCGTTTTGAGCTCTCCGAAACTGGTGGAGTGATTGAGCAATTTCTAACAGCACTACGAAAATCAACAAAGATCTGCAGAGATATCTTCCTTGATGACGCGACGCTTGTTGCTTGTCTGCGTATTCATTCTGGCAGCAACCGATTTGCTCATCGGCCCCTGATTCACGCTCTTCGATCTCTCGGCATTAACATACCCACGCAATGCTCAGTCTGGAGTGAGGAGATAGATCCGGAGGAATGGTTTTGCGAAAGGGAGCCGGAGTATTGGATCAACATCGCATTTGAAGCGCCTGCGGCTCTGCTTCAAGAATTTCTTTGGTGTGCTTTGGCCAGGGACTTTGCCGCAATTCGGCCTAACCCCAACTGCGCTGTATACCTCTTCAATTTGAAGAAGCACGTCATGGTTTTTCCCTACGACGACAGAGGTATGGATGTGGTCGGCCCCAACAAAGATCTGCTTTCACAGCTGTATCGTCAGCATCATGCATACCTGCTGGATTACGACCGAAACACGATGGACACCACATTTGCGGGGCCTGCGCGCTCTTTGCCGCTCACTTTTTGTCTGTTTTGATGGAACTGCCGATGGACATCATGGATACCAAGCAAGAAAACACCCTCGAAAAATCACTCAGGCTGGCGGCGGATGAACCGGCCCATCGACCTGACTTTTTCAAGACTCTGTTGAATTCCACTATCTACGTCCTTGGCACTGCCGGCACTGGGGAAGGTCAAGTCAACCTCGAGGCTGGTAGCAACATCAGCATCGCGCATTGGCAAAAGCCTGACGGCTCCGCTGTCATCCCGTTTTTTTCTTCGTTGCAAACACTACAAAGATCCATAGATAGCGAAGAGTCCTACGTAGAGATCCCGGCCAGATCGCTGTTTGAAATCACACTGGGCACCCCTCTTTTCCTCAATCCAAAGTCTCCTTACGGGAAAGAGTTTTTCCCGGAGGAAGTGCGCCATCTGCTCTCCGACGAGATCGGCCAAAAGCCGGTGCAGCGCACGGTCGAAAAAGACACCAAAGTGCTGCTCGGACAGCCGTCGCAATATCCGTCGAAGATGGTCACCTCGCTCACACAATTACTCGCCAAACATCGCAACGTAAAGCGTGCATTTCTGGCGTTGATGCATGACGCATCGTCTGATCAAAAGCCTCATCTGATCATTGGTATTGAAGCGGACGGAGATATTGAACTGGTCATGCGCGAAGCCGGTAACGTTGCCGGGGATACCGCTCCGGATGGCGAACCCGTTGACCTCTATCGCGTTCACGAAGGGGAATCAGGTCTTAGCGATTACTTCCTCAAGCAAACCGCACCCTTCTATGAACGGAAGTCGGCAGGCTGGCTGCGTTCATTGTTCGCCTTTGGCAAAGCGTGACAAAGATCAACGTCGTGCTAACCGCCGAGCAGGCCTGCGAAATCGTGCTTGGCCTGTTTGACGGCGTCATGAGAGATGGCAAACCTGAACGTTTTGTCATTCAGTCATGTGAGCTTTCCGCCAACGGCCATTACTGGCCGGTTGCAGCCCTTTGCGACAGGCAACAATCGGCCAAGAGCGGTCACCCGGCACTGCATCTGTTAACGCTTAAATTCGCCCGACTCACTTATCAAGCCGCTAAATAAATGACCGATACTTTCCGAGGTAGCTGCCTCTGCGGTGCTATCAGATACGAAATCGAATCACGCCCCAAAGCGCCTTCACATTGCCATTGCAGCCAATGTCGAAAAAGCCATGGCGCAGCATTTGCCAGTTATGGCAGCGTGCCCCGCGCTGATTTGCACCTCATCCAAGGCTCAGAGCGCATCACTTCCTACCGCTCTTCCGAATCAGTGCTTCGTCAGTTCTGCGGGCATTGTGGCTCGACGTTGTTCTGGTCGAGAAGCCAAGGGGATCATGCGGACTGGATATCTATCGCGCTGGGTACGCTAGACACTCCTTTTACATCCGACAAGCAGCAGCATGTCGAAGTTACGTCCAAGGCCCCTTGGTATGAAATCCAGGATCAGTGGCCACAATCTCGATGACCGCTTTGTGTGAGTAGCTGTCCTGTGCGACACGCAGCAACCTGCCAAAAGCGGACGTCCAGCTTTGGTTTAGAAAGAAACCCAGCGCTACGCCTTCGCTACGATCTCGTCCCACGCGGTAGGGCTGGAAAATAGCTCGTTCAGGAAACCTACAAACGCCTTCACATTCGGGCTGCCTCGGCGGCTCTCTGGCCACAAGGCTGTGATGGAGGAACGGTCGACTGCGAACTGTGGAAATAGCGGCTTCAGTTCTCCCCGTGCAACATAGGGCGCGGCGACGTAGGTGGGTGAAATGCCAATGCCACCGCCAGCTGCAAGCACTGCGGCAACTGCATCGCTGGCGTCGATGACGATGGATGCGTCGGGCGCTATCTCCACCATTTGGTTACCCACGTTGAATGGCCAACGCAGCGCTTGGCCCGAACTTTGGTAGCGAAAATTCACGCAGTCATGGTCGACCAGGTCGCTGAGTTCCAGGGGCGTGCCGCGTTTGGCTAAATAGGCTGGAGAGGCGAAAGCGCAGATTCGATGCGGCCCCAGCGTGCGGGAGATAAGCCGCGAATCGGCCAGGTTGCCCACGCGCACAGCCACATCGATGCCTTGCGTAACGATGTCCACAAACTGATCGCCCAAGCGCAGGTCGATGGCGAGCTTGGGGTAGCGCTCGCGAAACCTGGGAATCGCCGGCGCCAATATGTTCAGCCCGATAGGCGGCGGCGCGGTCACTTTCAAAGTGCCGGAGGGCTCCGCGCGCGAGGCCACTGCGGCCTGCTCGATGTCCTCTACCTCTCGCAGAATTCGTAGCGCCCGTTCGTAAAGATCCCGGCCTTCAGGTGTCAGGGTCAACGAACGGGTGGTGCGGTTGAATAAACGCAGCTCGAAATGTTGCTCCAGGCGTTGCACGCTTTTGCTGATAGCGGACGGCGACACAGATAAATCGCGGGCGGCAGCGGTGTAGCTGCCTAAAGAGGCAGCGCGGGCAAAGGCAATAAGACCGGTAAGGCGGTCTAACCCTATTTGTTCCTTCATGGCACTAGTAAAGCGACTTGTGGCCTGATTATCAACGTTGGCGCGAATCTTTAGTCTTTACCCAACGCCGCCATTCAGGCAGTCAAGGAGATCGACCATGAGCCATTCCGCCACCCTCCAAACCGCATTTACCCAATCGCTACCCGCTCATCTGGAAGGACGTACGGTGGTGATTTTCGGCGGCACATCCGGCATCGGTTTAGCCGCCGCGATTCAAGCCAACGCCGCCGGGGCATCGGTGATCGTGATCGGTTCCAATGCCGAGCGCGCCGAGCAAGCGGCGACAGAATACGGGTTCGCCGGCTGGCGCGCCGCTGATGTCACCAACGGCGATGCCGTCCACGCCGCCTTGGCCGACATCCCTCACGTGGATCATCTGGTTCTACTCGCCGGCACATTTGTGGCGGGCAAGGTGCTGGACGCTGAAATCGACTACCTGCGTCGGGCGTTCGAAGAGCGTATATGGGCTTCGTTGCACGCCATCCGCGCGTTGGGGAATCGGTTGTCCAAGAACGGCTCCATCGTCTTTATCTCTGGCTGTCTGGCCGACCGGCCCAACGCCCATGGCACCGCCGTGATCGCTGCTGCATCGGCGGCAATGGAAGCGCTGGCACGTGGCCTGGCCCTGGAGCTGGCGCCCATCCGTGTGAACACCCTGTCCCCAGGCCCGATCGACACCCCCATTTTTAGCAAAGCCCTGGGCGAGGGGCGCGATGCGTACGTGAACGCATGGGAGCAAGTGTTACCGTTGCATCGCATCGGTACCGCCGCTGAAGCAGGCGCCGCTACCGTTTTTCTGATGACCAACACCTTTATGAACGGCGCCACACTAAACATCGACGGCGGCGCTCGGCTGGTCTGAGTGACCTGCCTCGCACTGAGTCCATTTCAGGTACAACGCCATGACTGCGCTGGACTCGCTGCGGTTTAGGATTGCTTCAGACCCATTGCGGCCATTACTAAAGCGCGTTGAGATTCGTGCCTCAGCCGTTCCGGTTTCGAGCTATTGCGTTACTTGCGAAAAAGCATGAATGACATCCGCAGCCAACTTTTCAGCACTGTTCACCCCGTCAATCCGTAAGACCGGAGCGCTCTGCTCTGATAGCCACGCCTCGTGCCACGCTCGGTTGCGTCCTGAAAATTTCGGATCGTCATACTGCGAAGCCCATTCCCGAAAGGCCACATGTATCTCATGCATGTCACCACCCGGTGCTATCCGATCTCCAAAGCGTTCCTTTTCACGTGCGGCCAGCCGTTCAAGGCGAACGGGGGTTGGTGTTACAACGAACACAGTCAGATCGACATGGGTAATCAGCGCTTCTCCCCAGCCCATACACGAACCGGTCAGCACCCAATCGTCGTCACCGAGCTTTTGCTGGATCAATGACACGCGGTCACTGGGAGGTCGCTTGGTCGTAAAAGGAGGGTTAGTGGGCATCCAGAAATAGTCATCGACATCGACCTGTCGTACACCGAGCAGAGTTGCGACGTTTTGTATGACGCCGCCAACTACCGAATCCGCGCCGTAACCCAAGTGCTGGAAAACATGTCTATGCGCGGTTCGATTGACTGTGAATCCTTCATCCTCAGCGACTTTGCGTTGCTGTGCGCCATTCCGTTGCGGGATGGGTGTGACGTGTTGGATGTGTTGGGGCGGCGGTTGCGGGCGATGCCTTCGCAATAGCGTTTAGTGGTGACTGGTGACTGGTGACTGGTGACTGGCGACTTGTGCCTTGTGGCGAGGGGGCTTGCCCCCGTTGGGCTGCGAAGCGGCCCCAAAACCCGCAACCCGAATTTTCAGGTGCGTCGCCGAGTCGGTTGGCGACTGCTTTGCAGTCTGACGGGGGCAAGCCCTCTAGCCACAGAGGGCTGGGGGGACTGGGGCGCGCGCGATCAGCGATGCCCGGCGACTAGCGCGTCTTCCGCTTCGGGCACCGCGAGGCTATCAATCACATGCACGCTGTACCCCGGCACGTTCTTCGCGTGGTGTTTGGCTTGGGATGCCATCTCTGCCAATTGGCTGGCATCGAGTTGTCCACAGGCCTGCGGATGCAAATGCACCACACCGATGGAGAGTGACAACAACGGAAATTCCTGACGCATGCCCTGGCGATTGGGGGCGATGAAGCAGCCGGCTTCGAGGTGTTCGCTGCGGTAGAAGCGCCGGCACTGGCTTTGGAAGTCGTCGAGCAACTGGTTCAACCGTTTGCGCCAGTCGTCGGGGCCGAGCACCAGCAGGAAGTCGTCGCCGCCGATGTGGCCGACGAAGTCGCGGGAAGGGTCGACGCGATCATTCAGGCATTGCGCCAAACACAGTAGGACTTCGTCCCCACGGCCGTAGCCGTAGATGTCGTTGAAGGGTTTGAAACTGTCGATGTCGACGTAGCAGATCACCGATTCCCGTTCCTGTTGCAGCAGCCGGGTCAGGCATTGCTGGATCGGTACGTTGCCCGGTAGCAGGGTGAGCGGGTTGGCGTAGCGGGCTTGCTGGATTTTCAGTTCGGTAATCAGTTTGAGCACATCGATGACACGGCCCAATCCCAGGTAGCCGCCATTGAGGGTGATGATGAAATCCTCCTCGATGCGTTGCCGCGCGCGGCTGGTGATCAGGCGGCTGACCTGTTGCAGCGATTGGCTCATTTCCACGGCGAGAAAGTCGTCATTCATCAGGCGGCTGATAGGTTTGCGGGCGAACAGGTCGGTGGCGAAAGGCTTGAGCAACGCGTCTGACAGCGAATGCCGGTGGACGATGCCGCACGGTTGGCCTTGCGCGTCGAGCACCGCCAGCGAGTTCAGGTTGGCCTGACGGCGGAAGGCTTCCAGCACCGTGGCGGTCGGCGTGTCGCGGGGTACGGCCGGTTGGTCGTTGAGCAGGGCGCTGAGGTCGCTGCCTTCGTCGTTCAGCGTCACGGCAGTGCTGTCATGTTTGGGCATCAGCGCGCGTGCATCGCGAGGTGGATGTTCTTGCGGTCGGCACAGCAAGTAACCCTGCACCAGGTCGACGCCCATTTCGGTCAGCACCGCGAGTTCTTCCGGCAACTCGATGCCTTCGGCGATCACTTGCGCCCGTGAGGCCTTGGCGATTTGCAGGATCGAGCCGACGAACTCGCGTTTGAGTGCGTCCTGATGAATGCCGTCGATGAAGTGCCGGTCGATCTTCACGTAATCCGGACGCAACTCGGACCACAAGCGCAGGCTCGAATAACCCGCGCCCAAGTCGTCCAGCGCAATCGAAAAGCCCATCGCCCGATAGTGATGCAATGCGGTTTGCAGCAACTGGAAGTCGTCGGTCGGGGTTTGCTCTGTGAGTTCAATCACCACTTGATTCGGCGGGATGCCGAAGTCTTGCAGCAATTGCAAGGTGCGGCCCGGTTGGTGGGCGGCTTCGAGCAGGGATTCGGGCGAGACGTTGAGGAACAGTTTGCCGGGCAGTTGTTGTTCGTTGAAACGCCGGCAAGCGCTTTCACGGCAAGCGATTTCCAGTTCACTCAAACGACCGGCCTGACGAGCGACGGCGAACAGCGCGATGGGGGAGTGCAGCGGACTGTTGGAAGGGCCACGGCTGAGGGCTTCGTAGCCGATGATTCTTCGTTCAGAGAGGGAAATGATTGGCTGGAACAGACTGTGCAAACCGCTTTGAGCCAGTATTGAACTCAAGGCACTCAGCTGTTCGGTCGTGGTCATGGCGATCTCTGGCGATAAAAAAAGGACTGGGAGCAGACTCTTGTTACAGAGTGCTTCCAGCCCCTTATTTCACGACAGATTGATGACTGTTTGATGACGCTCCGGGGAGCGCCAGCATTAAATAGCCATCATCTTGCCGGTAACCCTTTAGTGCTTGGCCACCGCGCTGTTGAGCTTCAAGTAATCCAGCAGAATCCGCCCGGTCTCGCTCAGGTAGGCGTCGTCTTCCGGTTTGGTCTTGTCCGGCTCGGCCGCAATAGCGTCTTCGTCTTCTTTCTTCAGCTCTTTGAGCGGCTCTTCACCTTTGGCTTTGCGACGGATGTTTTCCATCACCAGCTGTTTGGCTTCGATGTCGGTGTGCTGCGCTCGACGGTCGGCTTCATTGAGGCTGACGGTTTTTTCTTCCATCAGTTTCTGCGCCAGGGCCAGTTTGTCGCGGATGAACACGAACTCTGCGTCCTTGGCCGTACGCATATCGTGCTCGGACTTGAGCTGCGCGATGTATGGCTTGAACGGATCAACCGCAGGCTTGATGGCCGGCTTGATCCTCTTTCTCGGGCACCTGCCGGCCAGTTTTGGCCTGATCAATCGCGGCACCTTGCGCCAGCAGGCGCTGGACTGTCTCAAAGGCCTGGCCGATG
>NZ_JBNNWE010000022.1:0-70108 GCF_050280905.1 Pseudomonas sp. NPDC086278 | reverse complement strand
GTCCACGCCAGGGAATTTGGCGAATGGGAACACCGCCTCTTTCACGCTGTAGAAGTTCGGGATGATTTCCTTGGTGAAGCCAATTTCCTTCAGGGCCAAAAGGTCGTATCGTTGAAATCTACGGTCCTGAATCTTCCGGTAAAACCACGCTGACGCTGTCGGTGATCGCCCAGGCTCAAAAAGCCGGTGCGACCTGCGCATTCGTCGACGCCGAACACGCCCTCGACCCTGAGTACGCTGGCAAACTGGGCGTCAACGTCGATGACCTGCTGGTTTCCCAGCCGGATACCGGTGAACAAGCCCTGGAAATCACCGACATGCTGGTGCGTTCCAACGCGGTTGACGTGATCATCGTCGACTCCGTGGCGGCGCTGGTACCCAAGGCTGAAATCGAAGGCGAAATGGGCGACATGCACGTGGGCCTGCAAGCCCGTCTGATGTCCCAGGCGCTGCGTAAAATCACCGGTAACATCAAGAACGCCAACTGCCTGGTGATCTTCATCAACCAGATCCGCATGAAGATCGGCGTGATGTTCGGCAGCCCGGAAACCACCACCGGTGGTAACGCGCTGAAGTTCTACGCTTCGGTACGTCTGGACATCCGTCGCACTGGCGCGGTGAAAGAAGGTGATGAAGTCGTTGGTAGCGAAACCCGCGTTAAAGTCGTGAAGAACAAAGTGGCTTCGCCGTTCCGTCAGGCCGAGTTCCAGATTCTTTACGGCAAGGGTATCTACCTCAATGGCGAGATGATCGACCTGGGTGTGCTGCACGGTTTCGTCGAGAAGTCTGGTGCCTGGTATGCCTATGAAGGCACCAAGATCGGTCAGGGCAAGGCCAACTCGGCCAAGTTCCTGGCAGATAACCCGGACATCGCCGCGAAGCTCGAGAAGCAATTGCGCGACAAACTGCTGACTCCAGCGCCGGACGTGAAAGCATCGCCAGTCAAAGAGACTGCTGATGACCTGGCTGACGCTGATATCTGATTGATCCGATGACCGCCGTACTCGATACACTCGTCGCGGTGCGGCGAACCGCAATGGACCTGCTCGCACGACGCGAGCATGGTCGGGTCGAGCTGACGCGTAAACTGCGTCAGCGCGGCGCTCTCCCTGAAATGATCGACACAGCGCTCGACCGGCTGACGGAAGAGGGTTTACTGTCCGAATCTCGCTACCTCGAAAGCTTCGTCTCCTATCGTGCACGCTCTGGTTATGGCCCTCTGCGAATCCGTGAAGAGCTTAGCCAGCGTGGCCTGCAGCGCACTGATATTGAACTGGCGTTACGCGAGAGCGGTATCAATTGGCAGGAGCAACTGGAAGACACCTGGCGGCGCAAGTTTGCCGGGCATCTCCCGATAGATGTCCGGGAGCGTGCCAAGCAAGGCCGCTTCCTGAGTTATCGGGGGTATTCCATGGAGATGATCGGCCGCTTGTTCAGTGGCAGGGGAATGGACGATTGATAAAAAAACGGCCCGCTATTTCGATAGCGGGCCGTTTTTTTTGCCTTTTGGTTAGGTCACCTTGGACGGTTCACGTGATCGCTGCTGTGCCTGTGGCCTGGACTGAGCCCAGTTTTCCGGCAGGTTGATGTAGTCCACCAGTTCCCGCAGCCGCCCGTGATCACGGGCGTTGAAGTTGAAGGCCAGCCGCGCCAGATGGCTGAACTGCGCTTCGTCGTGTTCCTCACCGCTGTAGGCATGCTGATGGAAGTGATCGCTCAAACACAGATCGGCAAAGGCTTCCTGCATGTGTTCAAGCGCCCGTTCACTGAGCTTGTGGTTCATGCGAATCACGAACTGATGCTTGAGCCAGCGGCTGGAGTGGAAGTTGCTGTAAAACTGGTTGATCTGCTCCACCGCCTCCTCGGCGCTATAGACCAGGCTTACCAGTTTCATGTCGGTGGGCAGGATGTAGCGATTTTCCTCCAGTTGATGGTGGATGAAGTCCAGCGCGCCTTGCCAGAACTTGCCGCCCGGCGCATCGAGGAGCACCACCGGCACCAAGGGGCTTTTGCCGGTCTGGATCAGCGTCAGCACTTCCAGCGCTTCGTCCAGGGTGCCGAAACCACCTGGACACAGGACAAGCGCGTCGGCCTCTTTGACAAAGAACAACTTGCGGGTGAAGAAGAAGTGGAATGGCAGCAGGTTGGCGGTGCCATGAACGGTGGGATTGGCATGCTGCTCGAAGGGCAGGGTGATGTTGAATCCCAGGCTGTGATCCCGGCCAGCACCTTCGTGCGCCGCCGCCATGATGCCGCCGCCGGCACCGGTGATGACCATCAGGTCCGAGCGCGCCAGTGCGGCGCCGAGTTCTCGGGCCAATCCGTAAAGCGGGTGTTCGACAGGCGTTCGCGCCGAGCCAAAGACCGTGACTTTGCGTCGCCCCCTGAACTGCTCGAGCACGCGGAAGGCATGCTCCAGTTCTCGCAGCGCTTGAAGGGTGATCTTGGCATTCCAGCGGTTGTGATCTTCCTGGGCCATGCGCAGCACGGTCAGGATCATGTCGCGGTAAATCGGGATATTCGGGCTGTTGGGTGAAACAAGGTTGAGTTGCTCTTCGACCTTGCTGGTGAGGTCGTGGCCGCTTTCTTCAAAATGACGGCTCAGGAGGTCATTCGGTTGGTAAGGCATCAATTTCTCCTTCCATACAGACTCTGTTTTTCCCTTGATGAAGGAAACATTCGCACAATAAGACGCGTCACGGGCGGCCCCTTTCCGGCCCTGAAGAGTGAATGGGAACACTATTAATCTAGACCCCCGCAGAGGTTTGCGCTGGCTTGATCATTGCGCCGCAAAGTCTTTCCTGGCAACCGCTTATTGACCATTTGCAAGGTGATTTCACCGCTCGTCTGAACACAAGCCGAGTGTCCGGCGCTCTGATTTACTAAGTTACAGGCGTGACAAGACGACGGTGTGTCAAAGGCAGGACGCACGGTTACAGCAGTTCATGGATTTATCGTTCGAGAACGAGCGAGGTGCAAGGAGGCTGGGCTATGACAAGAGTGATTCTGGAAATCGATACGCAGTTGTATCGATTACTGAAGTCATCCGCCGAGACCCATCATTTGAGTCTCGAAGAGGAGTGCTGCCGGCGTCTGGAGGGCGCTGAGCGGCAATCACGTTACTTGCAGGCATTGCTGGCAGAACTGCGCGCCGAGGATGAACAGCGGCGCGCCAATTCAAGGTGATTACTTTTTCTTGGTGGGTGCAGCTTTCGGGCAATCTGATTCCTGATAGCTGGCGGAGCCGACGGAACGGTTGGTCTTCACCTCGGTGAAGTCGTAACGCATCACGGCGCCCTTGGCCATCAGTTTGCGGAACGATGGGTTATTGCACACCGAAGCGCCAAGCTGGAAATACACGGCTTTAGGGTCCGCACGCATCTTGTCGGCGTGGGTGCTTTGCACACTCAGGTGGTTGATCAGCGTGTTGCCCTCGACGGTGTAACCCTGATCAAGAATGTCTTCGTTGATCGCCCGTGGTGTGCCAGCACTGCTTTGTGCCGCGACGTTTCGCAGCTCTCTGTTGAGATTCTGCTCACTCAAGGAAGCAGCCTGAGCGCTGAAGGACGACGCCAGCAAAATGGCAGCGGTGGGAACGATAAGGCGCAGCATGAAACTCTCCTGGTTCAGTGACTGGTGGTTCGACCCGTCACATGACTGTGCGTTCAGTGGCGGCGAATTATAGGGGAGGCGGTCTGGACGGTACAGGCTTGCGCGGGCGGCTCTGATAAACTGCCGACACTTTCTGCCTGCCGAGTGTTTTCGTGTCAATTCCCGCGATGAGCCCTGAAACCCCCCAATTTGCTGAAAACGCCGTCGCGCGCCTGCGTGATCAGCGAGAGGAAGAGGGCATCAAGCCGATTCAGGCCCGTGGCTGGCGTGCCACCCGCTGCCGCGCTTGCCGTGTAATCGAGAGCCATTGCCTGTGCGCCTGGCGCCCCCAGGTGGAAGCGCGCTCCGGTGTGTGCCTGATCATGACCAACAAGGAAGTGTTCAAGCCGAGCAATACCGGTTGGCTTATCGCGGACGTGGTACCCGATAACCATGCGTTCATCTGGTCGCGTACCGAAACTGACCCACAATTGCTGGCGTTGCTCGCTGACCCGCAGTGGCAGCCGTACCTGGTATTCCCTGGCGAGTACGTCGAACCCGAGCGCGTGACCAACAGCATCGATATCAACAGCAGCAAGCGCCCGTTGTTCATTCTGCTGGACGCCACCTGGACCGAAGCCCGGAAGATTTTCCGCAAGAGCCCGTATTTTGATCGTTTGCCGATTTTGAGCCTGCTGCCTGAAAAACTTTCCCGCTATCGTCTGCGTCGCTCCACCCGCAGCGAGCATTTGTGCACCGCCGAAGTAGCCGCGCTGTGCCTCGATCTGGCGGGCGATACCGAGGCCGCTTCGGCGCTGGACGCCTATTTCGATGTGTTCAGCCAGCATTACCTCGACGCGAAACATCAACTGGACATGAACGTTGCAACACCGGCTCACGCCGAACTGTTGCCGTTTGTGCAGAACGGCGCCGCCGTGATGTGCTGATTGTCGCCCATACTGCAAAGAACTGTAGCGGCCACGCACCTTGACCACCCCGGATTCGCTGGGCATGCTGGGCGCCGATTGGGGCGCGGCCAACGTTTGATAAACCGTATTTTTTACGTCAATAGCCATGCAATTGGTGTTGAACGCGCCCTGTCGGTGCAGCCCCGTGGCTGCACCCGGAGTTTGAAAAACAGGATCATTAAAAAAATGGCCACATACGAAATCCTGATCGCCGATGACCATCCACTTTTTCGTAGCGCGCTGCATCAAGCCGTCACGCTGGGCCTGGGCCCGGATGTGCGTCTGGTGGAAGTGGCGAGCATTGCCGAGCTCGAAACCCGCTTGACCGAAAAGTCCGACTGGGACTTGGTGCTGCTGGACCTGAACATGCCGGGGGCTTACGGTTTTTCCGGGCTGGTGTTGTTGCGCGGTCAGTATCCGCAGATTCCGGTGGTGATGGTGTCGGCCCAGGAAGAAGCGTCGATCATGGTCAAGTCCCGTGAATTCGGGGCCAGCGGCTTCATTCCCAAGTCCAGCGACCTGAGCGTTATCCAGAAAGCGGTGCGTGCGGTGCTGGATGGCGATGTGTTCTGGCCGCCTCAGGCGTTTGAAGCGGTGAGTGTTTCCGCCGAGGCCAAAGCCGCCAGCGAAGGCCTGGCCAGCCTGACGCCGCAACAGTTTCGCGTGCTGACCATGGTCTGCGAGGGGCTGCTGAATAAGCAGATTGCCTACGAACTGAGCGTGTCCGAGGCGACTATCAAGGCTCATGTCACGGCGATTTTTCGTAAGCTGAACGTGCGGACCCGCACCCAGGCAGCGTTGCTCTTGCAACAACTTGAGTCAATTTCGAGCCACTGAGGGTTGGCATCTTCACGCTTTTTTGACTTTGGTTGATCTAGCTTTCCCACTCCTTTTTGGTCAGTTGCCCACTCTATGTCACCTTTCAAAGGCCAGACCGGCCTAAAACGTATCCTCAACGCTTCCGGCTACTCGCTGGACGGCCTGCGCGCGGCCTTCACTGGCGAAGCGGCTTTTCGGCAACTGGTGTTGCTCAACGTCATCCTGATTCCGATTTCGTTCTTTCTGAACGTCAGCCGTGTCGAGCAGGCGCTGTTGATTGCGGTCTGCCTGTTGGCCTTGATCGTCGAGTTGCTGAATTCGGCGGTGGAAGCGGCCATCGACCGCATCTCCCTTGAACTGCACCCACTGTCCAAGAACGCCAAGGACATGGGTAGCGCCGCGCAATTCGTGGCGTTGACCATGATCGCGCTGGTGTGGGCGGTGATTCTGCTTTAAGCGATGGAGGGCAGCACGATCTCGTCGCTGCGCTGCACCCCGGCGGTGAAAGCGCGGCACAGGTCGAGGAATTCGCGCATCGCCGACGTCTGATATTTCTGTTTGTGCCAGATGAAATAGAACTGCCGCGCGAGGTCCAGATCCGGCGTCTCCACCGGCACCAGGCTGCCACGGCGAAACGCATCACGCAGGGCCAGCCGCGAAATGCAGCCAATCCCCAGGCCTGATTCCACTGCGCGCTTGATCGCTTCGGTGTGTTCCAGCTCCAGGCGGATATTCAGCGTGCTGCGGTGGTGGCGCATGGCTTGGTCGAACGTCAGGCGCGTGCCCGAGCCCTGCTCGCGCAGAATCCATGCCTCGTGGGTCAGCTCTTCCATGGTCGCGCTGCCGCGTTTGGCCAAGGGATGCTGCGGCGCACAGAACACCACCAGCTCATCTTCGACCCAGCTCTGCACTTCGATGTCCGGGTGGCTGCAATCGCCTTCGATCAGACCCAGATCAATTTCGTAGTGGGCGACTTGTTGCACGATATTGGCGGTGTTTTGCACGTGCAGCTTCACCTGGCTTTCCGGGTGGCGCTGCATGAAGCTGCCGATCAGCAAGGTGGCGAGGTAATTGCCAATCGTGAGGGTGGCGCCGACCGCCAGCGAGCCGAAACCGGACTTGCCGTTGAGCAAGTCTTCGATTTCCTTGGCTTGATCGAGCAGCGCCACGGCCTGCGGCAGCAGCTGCTTGCCGAGGGCGTTGAGGCTCAGCCGTTTGCCGGCGCGGTCGAACAGCTGACAGCTGGACTGACGCTCTAGCTCGGTGATCGACGTGCTGGCCGCCGATTGCGAGAGATTGAGCAATCCCGCGGCACGGGACACGCTTTCCTGCTGGGCGACGGCGACGAATACTTGAAGTTGACGGAGAGTAAATCGCATATCTATATAACCGATAACCCTTATCTTAATAATCCATTTAACAGATATTGTCGCTGCCATTAGAATGCGATGCAATTGCGCACATCATAGGCGCAGGCAAAATCTCCAGGAGTCCCACGTACATGAGCAACATGAACCACGAGCGTGTCCTCAGTGTTCATCACTGGAACGACACTCTGTTCAGCTTCAAGTGCACCCGCGATCCGGGCTTGCGCTTCGAGAACGGTCAGTTCGTGATGATCGGCCTGCAACAGCCCAACGGCCGCCCGCTTATGCGCGCTTACTCGATTGCCAGCCCGAACTGGGAAGAGCATCTCGAGTTCTTCAGCATCAAGGTGCCAGATGGCCCGCTGACTTCCCAGTTGCAGCATCTGAAGGAAGGCGACGAGATCATCATCAGCAAGAAGCCTACGGGCACGCTGGTGCTGGATGACTTGAAGCCTGGCAAACATTTGTACCTGCTCAGCACCGGTACCGGTCTGGCGCCGTTCATGAGCGTCATCCAGGACCCGGAAACCTACGAGCGTTTCGAAAAAGTGATCCTGTGCCACGGCGTGCGCTACGTCAACGAAGTCGCTTACCGCGAATTCATCACCGAGCATTTGCCGCAGAACGAATTCTTCGGCGATGCACTGCGTGACAAGTTGATCTACTACCCGACCGTGACCCGCGAGCCGTTCGAGAACGAAGGTCGCTTGACCGACCTGATGCGCAGCGGCAAGCTGTTCAGCGACATCGGCCTGCCACCGATCAACCCGCAGGACGACCGCGCCATGCTGTGCGGCAGCCCGAGCATGCTCGACGAGACCAGCGAAGTGTTGAACAGCTTCGGCCTGAAAGTCTCGCCGCGGATGCGCGAGCCGGGTGACTACCTGATCGAGCGTGCGTTCGTCGAGAAGTAAACACGCTGGGCGGGAACCTGTGGGAGCGGGCTTTCTCGCGAAGACGAGGTGTCAGTCGACATCAATGCCGCCTGAATCACCGCTTTGCGAGTAAGTCCGCCGCCACATTGGTTATGCGGCGATCAAAAAAGCCCGTACGGCCTGAGAAGGCCGTGCGGGCTTTTTTGTTTCTGCTGTTCAGGCGTTCGCGGGGATGACTTCGAGCACGCGAATAACCCCGGCCTCGGGATAATGCCAGCGCACATCCAGATCCCAGAATTGCGCGCCGTATTGCCGTTCAGGCGCAGCCGTCTGGTACGCCGGGCGTGGGTCTTGCGCCAGGCATTGCTCGATCAGCGCAACCAACGGTTCTTCAAGGCGCTGAGCATGACCATGAGCCTGTTGCAGCGCTGAATCCGTCCACTGCACCGGAATCAACTGCGGCGCGGCGCTGGCGATGCGGTTGGACGCGGTGTCGATGATGTCGGCGTAAGGCACGTAGGGTTTGATGTCGAGGATCGGCGTGCCGTCGAGCAGGTCGATGCCGGAGATGAACAGCCGATTCGCCTCGACCTTGTCCAGCTTCACCACCGACTGGCCAATGCCGTTCGGCCGATGCGTCGCGCGGGTGGCGAACACGCCCATGGATTTGTTGCCACCCAGGCGCGGCGGACGGACTTTCAGGCGTGGCTTTTCCTCCAGGGCCTGATGGAACAGGAACAGCAGCCAGACGTGGCTGACCTGCTCCAGCCCCTGCACGGCATCGCCCTGATCGAACGGTGCCACCAGTTCCAGCACGCCGCGAGCGGCGGGGGCCAGTTGCGGTTGGCGCGGGATCGCGAACTTCTCCTTGAAGCAGGAGCGCACGAAGCCGATGGGGGAAACGCTGTAGGTCATGGTCTGGGGTCAGGGCGCGGTAAGAGGCGGGCATGATAACCCGATCGACCTGTATTCAGTTGTGCCGGTGCCGGTGCCGGTGCCGGTGCCTTCGCGAGCAAGCTCGCTGCCACAGGGAATTGCATTTCAACAGGTGGGAGCGAGCTGCTCGCGTAGGCCGCCCCGGCCCGTGCGGGGGCTCGGTGGCGGTTCAGGGCTGGTGGGCAATTACTGCGGGCGAACGCGCAGGGTCAGGCCTTTCAGGAAGTTGCGCAGCAGCTGGTCGCCGCAGGTGCGGTAGTTGGTGTGGCCGAACTTGCGGAACAGCGCGCTCAGCTCAGGCTTGGACACTGGGAACTCGGCGGCTTTGAGAATCGCGTGCATGTCGTCTTCTTTGAGTTCGAAGGCCACGCGCAATTTCTTGAGGATGATGTTGTTGGTCACTGGCACTTCAATTGGCTGCGGTGGACGGCTGTCGTCCTTGCCGCGCTTGAAGATCACCAGGCCATCAAGGAAGTGCGCCATGACTTCGTCCGGGCAGCGCACGAAGCCTTCTTCGTCTTCCTCTTTCTTGTCGAGGTACGTCAGCAGGTCTTCCATCGACACGTCCATGCCGCCGGTCTTGATGATCTCGATGACTTTCTTGTCGCTGATGTCGAGCATGTAGCGCACGCTGCGCAGTACGTCGTTATGAATCATGGTGTGCAATCCTGATATTCAGCAGTGGGCGCCGCATAAGCAGCGGCGCCGAAATGTAGGGCGGCGTGAAAAGTCTTAGAACTTCTCTTTGCCGGACAGGTAGCGCCATTGCCCCAGCGGCACTTTGCCGATGGACACGCCGCCGATGCGGATGCGGCGGATAGCAACGACCTTCAGGCCCACGGCCTGGCAGAACAAGGCAATCACGCCCGGTTGTGGGTTCTTCATGGCAAAACGCAGGCGGTTTTCGTTCTGCCAGCTGGCCTTGACCGCCGGCAGTTCCTTGCCCTTGTAGGTCAGGCCGTGATTCAGGCGGTTGAGGCCGTGAGCCACCATGTCGCCTTCAACCTCGACCACATACTCTTGCTCGATCTTGGCGGCGTCGGCGGTCAATTTGCGCAGGGTCTTCCAGTCCTGGGTGAATACCAGGAGACCGCTGGCGTTGGCCTGCAGGTCGGTGCTGGCGGTCAGGCGCAGGAAGTGGCCCTTGAGCGGACGTTTGCTGAAGCGGTGTTCTTCGCTCAACGTCTCGGCGCTGATGCTCGCCATCGCGGTGTCAGCGTCCATGCCCACGGGCACGTTGAACAGAATGGTCACCGGCTCCGGCGCGGTGGCCTTGGCTTCTGGGTCGAGTTCAACTTTCTGGTTCTCGACCTTGAACTGCGGCTCGTCGATGACCTCGCCGTCCACGGTAACCCAGCCGCCCTCGATGAACAGCTCAGCCTCCCGACGGGAACAGCCGACGAGTTCGATGAGGCGTTTGGAGAGACGAATCGGGTCAGTCATGACAGGGCCGTAACAAAAAGGGGGTGGGCATTGTACCTGCTGGGCGCGGGTTAATCGCGGGTCCATTTCAGTGTGGATGCTTTTTGTGGGAGCGGGCTTGCTCGCGAATGCGGTGGATCAGTCAAAACATCTGTTGAATGACCCACCGCCTTCGCGAGCAAGCCCGCTCCCACACTGTTCTTGTGTTAACCGTTGCGAGCCAGTTGCTGGTTCTGACGCATCCGCATATGCAGCAACGGATACGGCTGGCCCATGCCATCAACCTCCGAGCGACCAATCACCTCGAAGCCCTGTTTGAAGTAGAACCCCAGCGCCTGCGGGTTCTGCTCGTTGACGTCCAGTTCGTCGGCGTTCAAATGTTCCAGGGCATAGCGCAGCAACTGTTTCCCCAGCCCCTGGCCTCGGTGCGCCGGGTCGATAAAGAGCATTTCGATCTTGCCCGCCGCCACCCCGGCAAACCCGGTGATGCGCTGGCGCGAGTCTTTGGTGCAGATCAGCATCACGGCGTCGAGGTAGCGGGTCAGCACCAGATTTTTCAGCAGTTCGATGTAACTGTCCGGCAGAAAGTCGTGGGTGGCGCGCACCGAGGCTTCCCAGACTTGCGTGAGTTCCTGGTAATCAGCGTGTTTCGGGGTGTGGATGACCGAATGATGGCGCATGCCCGCCTGCCTCTTTTATCGGGATGATGAGAGTCCGTTCGTACCCAAAACGATAGACGTAAAAAAGCCCCGCATCTCGTCAAGAGAGCGGGGCTTTTCGTATTTTTTGCGTTTAGATCTGTTCGGCCCACAGGTCGTATTCGTCGGCGTCGGTCACTTTGCACCAGACTTTGTCGCCCGGCTTCAAGTTGCTGCCGTTGTCGATGAACACGTTACCGTCGATTTCCGGGGCATCGAAGAAGCAGCGGCCGACCGCGCCTTGCTCGTCGACTTCGTCCACCAGCACTTCGATTTCACGGCCGACGCGCAGTTGCAGGCGCGCCGAGCTGATGGCTTGCTGGTGCGCCATGAAGCGGTCCCAACGGTCCTGTTTGACGTCGTCCGGCACGATGGCCGCGTCCAGCAGGTTGGCCGGGGCACCTTCAACCGGCGAGTACTGGAAGCAGCCGACGCGGTCGAGTTGTGCTTCGGTCAGCCAGTCCAGCAGGTACTGGAAGTCTTCTTCGGTTTCGCCCGGGAAGCCGACGATGAAGGTCGAACGGATGATCAAGTCCGGGCAGATCACGCGCCAGTTCTTGATCCGCGCCAGGGTCTTGTCTTCGAACGCCGGGCGTTTCATGGCTTTCAGGACTTTCGGGCTGGCGTGCTGGAACGGGATGTCCAGGTACGGCAGGATTTTGCCGGCGGCCATCAACGGGATCAGCTCGTCGACGTGCGGGTACGGGTAAACGTAGTGCAAGCGCACCCAGACACCGAGGCTGCTCAGGGCTTCGCAGAGTTCGGTCATGCGGGTTTTCACCGGCGCGCCGTTCCAGAAACCGGTGCGGTATTTCACGTCGACGCCGTAGGCGCTGGTGTCTTGGGAGATCACCAACAGCTCTTTGACGCCGGCCTTGACCAGGCGCTGCGCCTCGTCGAGCACGTCGCCAACCGGACGGCTGACCAGTTTGCCGCGCATCGACGGGATGATGCAGAAGCTGCAGCTGTGGTTGCAGCCTTCGGAAATCTTCAGGTACGCGTAGTGGCGCGGGGTCAGCTTGACGCCTTGCGGCGGCACCAGGTCGATCAGCGGGTTGTGATCCTGGCGCGGCGGCACGGCGTCATGCACGGCGTTGACCACTTGCTCGTATTGCTGCGGACCGGTCACGGCCAGCACGCTCGGGTGCACCTTGCGAATGTTGCCTTCTTCGACGCCCATGCAGCCGGTCACGATGACCTTGCCGTTTTCCTTGATGGCTTCGCCGATCACTTCCAGCGATTCAGCCTTGGCCGAGTCGATGAAACCGCAGGTGTTGACCACCACGACGTCGGCGTCCTCGTAAGTGGACACGACGTCATAGCCTTCCATGCGCAGCTGGGTAAGGATGCGCTCGGAGTCGACCAGTGCTTTGGGGCAACCCAGGGATACGAAGCCAACCTTTGGATTGGCCGGCGCAGGAGTGGTGGACATGTCTAACCTCGGTATTTGTGACGCCTCCAGCCGAGAGCGGCAAGGCGACTGACGGGCACTTGGCGTGCCTCTGATCAAAAAGTGCGCAATTCTAGCGATCAGTCGAGCACTTGACCAGCTTTATGAGGGAAATGCGACGAGTGCTGCGCTATGCTTCGCGCCTTAACGCTTTACCGAATTTTTACAGTCAACAAAACGTCTGTAACCATAAGTAAAACAGCGCATGCTGCACGGCAAAGCATAGTGCTTCTTATAAGCAGTCCGGGTCTGGGTAGTAGGAGTTTTGGATGGGGCAGGCAAGTAGTCAGGCGGCGGACGCCGAGCGTTCGGCGGCAAAACCGATCGGCATGCTGGTCGCGGCGGTGGGGGTGGTTTATGGCGACATCGGTACAAGCCCGCTGTACACCCTTAAAGAAGTGTTCTCCGGTGGTTACGGCGTGCCGGTCAACCATGACGGCGTGTTGGGGATCCTGGCGCTGATCTTCTGGTCGCTGATCTGGGTCGTCTCGATCAAGTACATGATGTATGTCCTCCGCGCCGACAACCAGGGCGAAGGCGGGATCATGGCGTTGACCGCGCTGGCTCGACGGGCCGCCGCGGGGCATCCGAAGTTGCGAGGTTTTCTGGTGGTCTGCGGGTTGATCGGTGCGGCGCTGTTCTACGGCGACAGCATGATCACCCCGGCCATTTCCGTACTCTCGGCGATTGAAGGCCTCGGGCTGGCGTTCGAGGGCATCGACCACTGGGTCGTCCCGCTGTCGTTGATCGTGCTGGTGGCGCTGTTCCTGATTCAGAGCCACGGCACCGCGCGCATCGGCATTCTGTTCGGGCCGATCATGGTCACCTGGTTTGTAGTGCTGGGGGCGCTGGGCGTTTACGGCATCCTGCAACACCCCGAAGTGCTGCAAGCGATGAATCCGGTCTGGGGCGTGCGCTTTTTCATGATGCATCCGGGCATGGGCGTAGCGATCCTCGGTGCGGTGGTGCTGGCACTGACCGGTGCCGAAGCGCTGTACGCGGACATGGGGCACTTCGGCCGCAAACCGATTGCCCGGGCGTGGTTCATCCTCGTCCTGCCGGCGCTGGTGCTGAACTATTTCGGTCAGGGCGCGCTGCTGCTCGGTGATCCGGAAGCCGCGCGCAACCCGTTCTATCTGTTGGCGCCAAGTTGGGCGTTGATCCCGTTGGTCGGGCTGTCGACGCTGGCCACCGTCATTGCCTCGCAAGCGGTCATCTCCGGCGCATTCAGCCTGACCCGTCAGGCGATCCAGCTCGGTTACATCCCGCGCATGCGTATTCGACACACGTCCAGCGCCGAACAGGGGCAGATCTACATCGGCGCGGTGAACTGGTCGCTGATGGTCGGCGTGATCTTGCTGGTGTTGGGTTTCGAGTCTTCCGGCGCCCTGGCCTCGGCCTACGGTGTGGCGGTGACGGGCACGATGCTGATGACCACGATCCTGGTGTCGGCGGTGATGCTGCTGTTGTGGAAGTGGCCGCCAGTGTTCGCGGTGCCGCTGTTGCTCGGTTTCCTGCTGGTGGACGGTCTGTACTTCGCCGCCAACGTGCCGAAAATCGTCCAGGGCGGGGCCTTTCCGGTGATCGCCGGTATCGTGCTGTTCGTGCTGATGACTACCTGGAAACGCGGCAAGCAACTGCTGGTCGAGCGTCTCGACGAGGGTGGTTTGCCGCTGCCGATTTTTATCAGCAGTATCCGCGTGCAACCGCCGCATCGCGTGCAGGGCACCGCGGTGTTCCTGACCGCGCGCCCGGACGCCGTGCCCCACGCGCTGTTGCACAACCTGCTGCATAACCAGGTGCTGCACGAGCAAGTGGTGCTGCTGACCGTGGTGTACGAAGACATCCCGCGCGTACCGGCTTCCCGACGCTTCGAGGTCGACTCCTACGGCGAAGGCTTCTTCCGCGTGATCCTGCACTTCGGCTTCGTCGACGAGCCGGACGTGCCGCAAGCGCTGAAACTGTGCCACCTCGATGACCTGGACTTCAGCCCGATGCGCACCACCTACTTCCTCAGCCGCGAAACCGTCATCGCCTCCAAACTCGAAGGCATGGCCCGCTGGCGCGAGGCGCTGTTCGCGTTCATGTTGCAGAACGCCAACGGCAATTTGCGCTTCTTCAATCTGCCGCTGAACCGGGTGATTGAGCTGGGGACGCAAGTAGAGATGTAAGCCCGCTGAAAAAGCCCCCGTTACCGTTGAGGTAGCGGGGGCTTTTTTGTGTCTGATCAGATTGTCCCGGCGCAACGAATATCCCTGTGGGAGCGGGCTTGCTCGCGAATGCGGTGTGTCATTCAAGAATGATGTCGACTGACACGGCCTCTTCGCGAGCAAGCCCGCTCCCACAAGGGTTTCTATGGTGTTACTGGCGCTCAGGCTGCTCGGCTGCAGATTCAGTCTTTGTCCGTTCCGGTCGCGGCGTCAGCACCTTCACCACATCATCGATCACAGCCTTGCCCATGGCCGACAGGTAATGCGCGGCCCAGGCGTGGCGGTCGGTGTCTTTTGCGTAAGCGGCATCCTCGGCGAAGGATTTGGCCAGGAACAGCAGATCGGAGGCTTGTGACAATGCCTCAACGATGGGGGCGCCGGAGCGGACGTTGAACAACGCCTGATCGGAGCAGTAGATGAGCGGGGTGAAGCCGATGGTTTTCAGGTTTGAAAACGCGGATAAATCTGGTTTGGTCATGGTCGTTCTCCTGGTTTCGAGGAGCTGCCATTTTCGTTACCACACGAAAGGAGGCAGCTGTACGCAGGGTGGTAAACCGGGAACCAAGGAAACCGGCACGCCCGAGGGCGTCCCACGCACAGCCGCCACAACTGGAGATCGCAGACATGAAGCATGCCTGTGTCCGCTATGAAGCCTGTTGCGCTGGTTTCTCCGGGTTACCACACCCGGTCACTGCATTTGCAGCGACGTCCGGAGAGTATCCCGTCAAAGAAAAGCGCAACAAGGCATCAAAGTGCCCACACGCGAGATTCGGAGTTTGCCTACAAGGTCTGCGGGCGTCATCCGATATTGCGCCACGTTAAGTTAAACGAAACTAAATGCGGTGAAAGATTTTGATAAGTCGCGGGAGTTTTCGCGTTGTTGCAAATATCGAAAGGTCTTGACGGCTCAATATTCTCAATGAGACAAGTGTCCACGTTTTATGGAATGTGGACACTTGGAGTTTCTAGCTTCATGAAGAGTCAAGACATTTTGCTTTTGTTCAAGATGGCCAGCCTGCACGCTCAGGAAGAAAATCTCATTGGGAAAATGGAATCAGAGTCGAATTCGAACATGGTTGAGGAATTGTTGAAGCCTCAACAGATAAATCAAATGACGGCAGGGGGGCGAGTGGGTCAGCCGGTAGTCACCTACCCCGCCGATGGTGAAGAAGCCGTATTTCAGCGCCAGGCGTTCGACTCATCCTTGGGTGACGAGGAAGGTTGGGAAGGGTGGTCGGAGTCTGTACCTTCTGCGTCGCTGGGGAGCTGGAGTGAAGGCTACTCGTTGCGTGCGTTGTCGGCGTCTCTTGGTCTGAGCAAAAGCGAGATTTCAAACGCTATAGCCCGGTGTCGTGAGTCCGGATTGCTGACCAATGACTACGACACCGGGCTCCCGAAAGTTAATCGGCGAGAGCTGCTGAAAATCACCGAGCACGCTCTTAAATACTTTTTCCCAGTGAAGCCGGGCGCGATGGTTCGCGGGATTCCAACAGGCTTCGCTGCCCCCGCTCTGTCCAAAAGCATCAAGAGCGCTGGCGGGTTGATTCCGGTTTGGCCTGATGCACTCGGAACTGAGCGCGGCCAGGCGATAGAGCCGCTCTACAAGACGGTGCCGGAAGCAGTGAAGCGGGACAGGATCCTTTATCACTATCTTGCGCTTGCTGACGCGATCCGTCTTGGTGGCCCGCGAGAGTGTGGTGTGGCGATTAACATTCTAAAAGCAGGGATGGGGTTGAAATAAAATGTCATCAAACGCTGATCACAACTACGAGCTCATAGAGTTTGTTGCAGACGGTTTGGGGGCGGCGTTTCTTACCGAGGTTGCTTTTGTCGGTGGTTGTACGACAGCCATGCTGGTCACTGATGCTGCTGTGTTGGACGACATTCGTTTCACCGATGATGTTGACTTGGTCATCGAGCTGGCAGGCATTAGCGCCTGGCAACATCTCATAGAACGGCTGGCGGCAAAGAACTTCAAGATCACCGGAGAGGATGAAGTCAACTGTCGTTTCCGTTTCAACGACGTCGTTGTTGACGTGATGCCTTCTGACCCCGCAGTTCTCGGGTATGCAAACCGTTGGTTTGTGGAGGGGCTGGCGAGGTCCGATAAATTTACGTTACCCAGTGGGGCAGTCATCCAGATATTTAAACCGACCTACTTTCTTGCGACGAAACTAGAGGCTTTTAGTGGTCGCGGTGAGGGAGATCCTTACCACAAAGACGTCGAAGATATCCTCATCTTGATTGATGGTCGTACAGAGCTTTTAGAAGAAGTTCGTCAAGCTGAGCCTGAGCTTAAGAAGTTCATCACGACTGGAATACGAGAGCTCACGGTGCTCAACGGTATCGACTACGTGATTGAAAGCTCGGGCTCGGTGCAGGCCAATCCGGGTAGAGGCCGAATTATTCACATGCGCATGAAAGACCTCAGCAACGCATGAGATACATCACCAGATCAGTGATAGGTCGGACCAAGAAAGCCAATCATGACTCTGCTGGTGCTCTGTGCGTCGATGGCAGAGGGCTGTTCGTCATTACGGATGGCACGTCGAAGCCCGGCAGTGGCCAACTGGCTGAATGCTTCGTAAAAGGTGTTTTAGCGGCCTACCCGAAACACATGCATCGAGGGGGCGATATCACCGCGCACGAAGCAGTTGAGCGGCTGCTTTGTTCATTGCTGGCGGAGCTTCACCCCATTTTGTTTGCGGACCAGACAGGGACCACGTGTTACCTGATCGGTTTCGCTGCTCATGGGAAGCTCACGCTTGCGTATGAGGGGGACTGTTCGTGCGGTGTTGTGACACCGGCGGGCACAATCGAGTGGATTACGCCGCCCCACTGCAAGGCCAATTGGAGGCGCGACCGTTCTCACCGCGAGCTGGCGCAAGATCCTGCTCGAAACCGGGTAACCCGATGCCTGAAGGTTAATCGTGCCCCGGACGCTGACTTTGTATTTCACCCGTTGGCTGTTGGTGAGCGACTAGTGTTCGTAACCGATGGCTTCTGGGCGGAGTTGACGGAGTCGCAGCAAAGTCGTTTGTTGGCAGCACCGAACAGCGACTTTATTGCTGTTGAGGATGATGTAACGTGGATAGATGTTCAGCTTTAACCCTGTAAAACACAGATCACCGACATGAAGTCCGGCAAGCTGGAAGCGCTTAATGTTGGTATCTGTAAAAAAAAGCCCCCACAACCAAACGGCTGCGGGGGCTTTTTGTTACGTGTCGCTCAGATCATTCTTGAGCGGCGGCATCTGCCGGCGCGTCTTGCTTGGCCTGGCGCTTGACGATGATATCTACCAGGCGCTGGGCGAGGGCAGGGTAGTTCTCGTCGAAGTGGTGGCCGCCAGGCAGTTTCACGGCTTCGCCCACGGCGGTCTTGTCGGTGCAGCCGCTTTCGTCGAATTCTTCTTCGCCGTAGATGCACACCACTTTATCGACAGGCAGTTTGGCCATTTCCGGGCCGGTGGCGGCTTCTTTGCCGGCGTTGCCGAGCCAGCCTTCGACTTCGATTTCGAAGCTGCCGGTGCGGGCGAAGGCCAGCAGGATGATCGCGTCGACGCGCTGCTGTTCCGACTCGGCCAGGCGGTTGTAGATCGCCGGCAGTACGTCGGCGCCGAACGAGTAACCGGTCAGGATGAAGCGCTTGGTGCCCCATTTCTGGCGGTAGTGCTGCATCAGTTCGGCGAGGTCCAGGGCGCTTTGCTCCGGGCTCTTGTGCTGCCAGTAGTAGCGCAGGGTGTCGATGCCGACCACCGGGTAACCGATCTTGGCCATCTCGCCCGCCACGTCGCGGTCGAGGTCGCGCCAGCCGCCGTCACCGGAGAGGAACAGGGTGACAGTGTCCCTGGCTTGGCCGGCCGGCACTTCGACCACGGGGATTTGCAGACCGCCAGCGGCTTTGTCGCCGCCGACGAGGATCTTGCGCAATTCGTTGTTCAGCACTTGCGGCAGGTTGATGTCGTAGTCGCTGATGCTGGTTTCGGCATTGGGCTGGTCGCGCACGAAGCCTGCGCTGGCGTCGTCCGGGTTGTCGTTCCATGCCACCAGCCAGTGGCCGTGCGCGGCGCTTTTGGGCAGCAGGTGAGTGCAGCCACCTTTTTCCAGCGCGAGGTCGACGGACACAGCCTGGGCCTTGTCGTTTTTCTGCTCGGACAACCAGCGCCAGGCCAACACGGCACCGGGGCCGATGCCGCTGACCAGGGTCGCCGGGCCTTTCAGCTCGCGCAGGCCCGATTGCAGTGCACGGCTTTGCAGCAGGCATTCCTTGGGCAGAATCACTTGAACAATCTGCGCCGAACCGGAGCGGCTCAGTGTGATCAATTGTTGATCGCTGAGCTTCTGGTCGGCATTCACCGCCACCAGCACCTGAGCCTTCGGCGTGGTGCCGGGAATCACGCGGGTCATGGCGATGCCATCGGCGGGCGTCAGCGTTTCGAGGGTCGGTGCCGGTGCCGGGCGTTTGAGGTACCAGTAACCGCCACCGAGAATCAGGGCCAGCACTACCAGAGTGGCCAGTACGTACCGCAAGGAGCGTTGAATCATCAGCGTTTCACCAATCCGGTCAAGCCGCCCGCAATCAGGGCAGCAGTATCGGCCAGGGCAACCAGCGGATCGAGTCCGGCGGGCACGGCCATATAACGGGGTTCCCAGTCAGGCTGGAATTTGTCTTTGAAGCGGCGCAAGCCTTGGAAGTTGTAGAGCTGCTCACCACGGCGGAACACCATCGAGCCCAGGCGCTGGGTCAGCGGTGCGCCACGACGGGGTTGCAACCCCGACAACGGCACCATGCCCAGGCTGAATCGTGCGTATCCATGATTTTTATAATGTTGAATCAGGCCGACCATCATGAACTCCATGGTCAGCTTGGGGGCGTCCGGGTGCGCGCGCATCAGGTCGAGGCTGGCCAGGTCGTGGCTGTAAGTCTCGAGCAAGTTGGCGAAGGCCACCGGGCGCCCTTCGAAACGAATCACCGCCACGCGGAAGTGTTTGAGGTATTCATCACTGAAGCGGCCGAGGGAGAAGCCTTTCTCGCGCACGTTCTTGCCGGTCAGCCAGGCATCGGAAATCACCTTCAGCTCGTCCATCGGCGCTTGCCCGGGTTCGTGGATCTCCAGCGACAGGCCATCGCGGGTGCCACGGTTCCAGGTGTAGCGCAGGTCTTTCATCTCTTTGCCCTTGGCCTCGAGATCAAAGCGCTGCAGATCGACCCGGGCTTCTTCGCCGAGCTTGATCGCGGTCAGGCCGATGTCCATGTAGTACGGCAGGTTTTCGGCGCGCACTTGATAGAACACGGGACGGGCGTGGTGAATGTCGCAGAGGTCGCGGAACTGCCAGATCATCTCGGCCCGTTGCTGGGTCGGGCCGATCGGGTCATACAGCGCCACCAGGCTGCGCCCACGGCGGGCGTACATCAGAAACGCCTCGTCGTTGGGGTGAAACAGCAACGCCTTGTCACCGGTCAATGCCAGGCCGCCATCCGGTTGGGAGGAGGCCATCAGAATCTTCGCGGCGCGATCCAGTTCATCGGGCGTCGGCAGATGAATGATCGGCCGCGCGGTGCGCAGCAGCCAGGTCAGGGACACCACGACCAGCAACACCGCAGCGCCGAGCAGCGAGCGCAAACCGCGCGGCGCATCGGCGTCGAGGGTGAACTGCCACCAGAGTTGATGGCTGTACGGGACGTCCTGGTAGGCGAATAACAGCAGCCAGATCGACGCGCCGAGTACGCACAGGCTCGCCACCAGGTACAGCGGCGAGAACGGCAACTCGGTCAGACGGCTGGCGCGATAAAACGAGCGCCGGAAAACCCCCAGCAGGCTCGCGGTGAGGGTCATCAGGCTTGCTTCTTCCCAGTCGAAACCTTTCAGCAGCGAGAGTACGGCGCCGACCAGCAACAAAATCGTGGTCAGCATCCAGGCGGCCGACAAGCGCCGGCGCAGCCCTTGCGCCAGCAGCAAGCAGAGCACGCCGACCAGGCTGGCGCCGAAGTGCGAAGCGTCGACCAAGCGGTGCGGAATCAGAAAGCCGATGTGTTCCAGGCGCGTGTCGATTTCCGGGGTCACGCCGGAGAACAGCAACACCACGCCGGAAAGAAACACCAGCACCGCCAGAATCGGCGCAGCCAGGCCAGAGGCGGCGCGCAAGGACTGACGTGTCTGAAACAGCCGCTGGCCTTCGTTGATCAGCAAGAACAGGCAAGCCACCAACAACGGCAACACGACATAGATCAGGCGATAAAGCAGCAGCGCAGCCGCCAGTGGCGCCGCACCGAGCGTGTCGGCGAACGCGGCCAGCAGAATCGCTTCGAACACCCCGACACCGCCGGGCACATGGCTGAGAACACCGGCCGCCAATGCCAGCAGATACACCAGCAGGAACGCGCCAAACGGCGGGGCTTCAGGCAATAGCAGATAAAGCACGGTCGCCGCCGCCGCCACGTCCAGCGCGGTGATGATCAGTTGCAGGAAGGTCAGCCGGCGGCCCGGCAAGCGCAGCGTGCGACGTCCGACCTTGACCAGCAAATTATCCTTGTAAGGCTGTTCCGGCAGGCGACGGCGATAGATACCGATGGCCACGACGCTGAACAGCAGCAACACCGCGGCGGCAATCACGCCCAGCAACACTTCGGACAGACCCAGGGCGCTGGAGGCGGCAGGAAGGTTGCTGAGGGTCGCCAGGGCGGCCAATGGCGGAAGCGCGCAGCCAAGCGACAGGCTGGCGAACAACGTCATGTGTGCGACTTCAGAAGCCCCAAGTCCATGACGCGCATATAAACGGTAGCGAACCGACCCTCCCGAGAGCATCGACAGACCGATGGCATTGCCGATGGCAAATGCCGTGAACCCGCCCAGCGCCAGGGTGCGCGGCGCCAGTGTCACGCCGGCATAGCGGCTGGCCGACCACTCGTAGCCCAGCAGAATGATGAAGCCGACCACGGTCGCGCCCAAGGCGCCGAGCAAGGCCGGTCTCGGGACGTCGAGAATGGAGTCGTGCAGCGCGTAAAGATCGAGTTCGCTCAGCAGGTGACGACAGGCAATCAGCGCAATAGCGAACAGCAGCAGAGTGACCGCAAGCCCGATGGGCTGACGGTATTTGCTGATCAGATCAAGCAGGCGCAAGCGCTCGGCCTTGAGCGGTTGCGTCGCTGTGACGGTGTCTTGTGAATCAGACGAGTTGGCGCGCATCAATCACCTCTTGGATTGTGCGCGACAGGATGGAGGTATCGAGCCAAGTTACCAATCCCTGTAGAAAAAAATAATCACAAATATTAACGCCTCTCACCGGGTAAGGGCGATGGCATGTCTTGCGTCGTGGCGGGTTCTGTCTGCGACTCAGCATAGTCTGATCTCAGAAAATGGGTGATCCCGAACGACTCGCTACACAGTGACAGGTCATTGTTGCGAAAGGACTTTTTCAACAGATACAAAAAAGGCCACTCTTTCGAGCAGCCTTTTCTGATGTTTGGTTGCGGGAGCCGGATTTGAACCGACGACCTTCGGGTTATGAGCCCGACGAGCTACCAGACTGCTCCATCCCGCGTCTGTGTGGCGGCATTCTATAGAGATACGCTTGGGTGTCAACCGTTAATCCTGAGATAGGTCAAATAAGCGTAAATGAGCGTCGAACGGTCACGGGGGAGGGTTAAGTTTCGGAATCCGAACGATTTCTCCTTTCGAGCAAAAACCGACGCGCACAAAAAAGGCCACTCTTTCGAGTAGCCTTTTTTGATGTTTGGTTGCGGGAGCCGGATTTGAACCGACGACCTTCGGGTTATGAGCCCGACGAGCTACCAGACTGCTCCATCCCGCGTCTGTGTGTCGGCATTCTACAGAGGATCGCCGGGCTGTCAACCTTCAATCCGGATAAAACCTGTTCTGCTTCAATCGCTTAGCGGGTAATGGCGGCGTCTGGACCGGCTGCAACGCAGGCGCGGCAAGGGTTGTAGCTCTATCGAGAGGCGGCTTTCGATTGAAAATATAAATTCATCTAGTACCTTTCCTACGGCCGGGAAAGAAGATTCAGACTACTGGTGCTATATACAGGTGTCAGTGAGATACTGCCGATCCGACGCGCCGACACTCCTTTTCTTCGCCATGAACACCGCTTTTATATGACTCAGCGAAAAATCATCCACGTCGATTGCGACTGTTTCTACGCCGCCATCGAGATGCGTGACGACCCGCGCCTCGCCGGCAAGCCGCTGGCGGTGGGCGGGTCGGCGGATCGGCGTGGGGTGATCGCCACCTGTAACTATGAGGCGCGCGCGTATGGCGTGCGCTCGGCGATGTCGTCCGGGCATGCCTTGAAACTCTGTCCTGACTTGACCATCGTCAAGCCGCGCATGGACGCCTATCGAGAAGCGTCGAAGGAAATTCACACGATCTTTCGCGATTACACCGACATGATCGAGCCGCTGTCGCTTGATGAGGCCTACCTCGACGTGTCGGACAGTGCGCATTTCGGCGGCAGCGCCACGCGAATCGCCCAGGACATTCGCCGGCGTGTCTCTAATCAATTGCACATCACGGTTTCCGCCGGCGTGGCGCCGAACAAGTTTCTGGCAAAAATCGCCAGCGACTGGAAGAAGCCCAATGGGTTGTTCGTCATTACCCCGGATCAGGTCGAGGATTTCGTCAGCGGTTTGCCCGTGAGCAAGCTGCACGGCGTCGGCAAAGTCACCGCCGACAAGCTGGGGCGGCTCGGCATCGTCGATTGCTCGCAGTTACGCGAGTGGGACAAGTTGGCGCTGGTGCGCGAATTCGGCAGTTTCGGCGAGCGACTCTGGAGCCTCGCGCGTGGGATCGATGAGCGTTTGGTGCATAACGACAGCCGGCGTCAGTCGATCAGTGTCGAAAATACCTACGACGTGGACTTGCCAGATCTGCTGAGCTGCCTGAATAAATTACCCGAGTTGCTGGACACCCTGGCGGGCCGCATGGCGCGGATCGACAGCAGCTATCGGCCGGGCAAACCATTCGTGAAAGTGAAATTCCATGACTTTACCCAGACCACACTTGAGCAGGCCGGGGCAGGGCGGGACTTGGGAAGTTATCAGTTGTTGCTGACCCAGGCGTTCAATCGCGGCGGCAAACCGGTGCGATTGTTGGGGGTTGGGGTCAGGCTGGAGGATTTGCGGGGCGGGTTTGAGCAGATGGAGTTGTTTGAGCGCTAGATGTGTGGTGAATCCAAAGGTCTATTCGCGAGCAAGCCCGCTCCCACCGTTGACCGCGTTCGTCTTATTGACGTGGTCGCTGTGGGAGCGGGCTTGCTCGCGAAGCTTTAGCTTTTAATTCGGGTTTGGATCCGCCACCAATCGTCCGCCATCCCGCGTCAATGATCTGAGAAATTCGGTCTGTAACTCCGGATCGTTGCGAGTCAGTTCAATCAAACTCTGCTCCAGCTCGCTGGCTTCTTCTTCCAGACCCAGTTCCGATAGACGCTTGACCCGGTGTACCCACTGGCTCACTTCGTCGTCTTCGAGGTCGTCGTAAATCAGCCCGTGGGCTTCGAGCAATTTGCCACGCAAGCCGCTGCTGACCGCCAGGGACGAGTCGGTGTGCACATCGTCCTGCGCATCTTCGACGCTGATCAGCAGGCGGGTCAGATGATTGATGTCATGTTCGGCGAACGGACTGTCCAACAGGTTCAAGCGCAGCACACCGTTCTTATCGGTGGTCAGATCGAACGTTTCCTTGCCCGCCTTGACCTGAACCGGGCGCTCGCTCCATGGCAGGCTCGAATATTCGGTGCGCTTGTCGAGTTGCACCTCATCGATGCCAGCGAGGTTTTGTTGCGCACGGCCGTGGGATTGCACGTTCATGAACGGGTTAACCCCGGCGAAACCGTAGCTCAGCCAATCCTTGGTCACGCTGTCCGGCAAGTTGCCGAGGGTAAACACGTTGACCACGTTCGCGCCGACACCGGCCACGATGGCCACCATCCCCAGCGGGATCTCATAGACCTCGCGCCAGGGTTGGTAAGGCGTGTAGCGATCGTAGTGGCGCGTGACCTCGAACTCGGTGACTTCGAACGTCTTCTGCTCGTGGATCTTCACCCGGCGTTGCGGCAGCTCCAGCTCCTTGGGCTCACCGACATCGATCTGCAGGCTGTGATCGAGCAATTTGCGCTCGACACGTTCCTCGTGCTCGCTGCGTTGTGACATTTGATTGGCACAGCCGCTGACCAGCAGGGTGCCGCACAGGGCGGCACCACCGAGGCCTAAGGTGTTTCGCTTGAACATGACTTCTCTATCTGGTGTCAGCGGCGGATTCGGGCCTGGAGGAAAGACAGCACGTCAGCGACCGGCAGCGCTTGCGGCTCGGCCTCGGTGCGGCTCTTGTATTCCAGATTGCCATCGGCGAGGCCGCGGTCACTGACCACGATCCGGTGAGGAATGCCGATCAGCTCCATGTCCGCGAACTTGATGCCCGGGCTGGTTTTCTTGTCGCGGTCGTCCAGCAGCACTTCGAAACCGGCCGCAGTCAGTTCTGCGTACAGCGTGTCGGTGGCTTCGCGAACCTGCTCGTTGTCGTAGCGCAGCGGTACCAGGGCAATCTGGAACGGCGCCAGAGTGTCGCTCCAGATGATGCCGTTGGCGTCGTTGCTCTGCTCGATGGCTGCTGCCACCACGCGGGAAACGCCAATGCCGTAGCAACCCATTTCCAGGGTGACGGGTTTGCCGTTCTCGCCCAGCACTTCGCACTTCATCGCTTTGCTGTATTTGTTGCCCAGCTGGAAAATGTGCCCGACTTCGATGCCGCGCTTGATTTCCAGGGTGCCTTTGCCGTCAGGGCTCGGGTCGCCAGCGACCACGTTGCGCAGGTCGGCAACGGTTGGAACCGGCAGGTCACGCTCCCAGTTCACGCCGAAGTAGTGCTTGTCGTCGATGTTGGCGCCGATACCGAAATCGCTCATCAGCTCGACGGAGCGGTCGATGATGATTGGCAGCGGCAGGTTCAACGGGCCGAGGGAGCCAGCGCCCGCGCCAATGGCGTCGCGCAATTCGCTTTCCGAGGCCATGACCAGCGGGCTGGCAACGCCTGGCTGCCGGGCAGCCTTGATTTCGTTCAGCTCGTGATCGCCACGGATGATCAGGGCAATCAGCTTGCCTGCTTCTTCAGCGTGAACCACGAGGGTCTTGATGGTTTTTTCGATTGGCAGGCCGAAGCCTTCAACCAGTTGCGCAATGGTCTTGGCGTTCGGGGTGTCGACCAAGCGCAGCTCTTCGGCAGGCGCGGCGCGGGACGTCTCACGCGGTACGGCTTCGGCCTTCTCGATGTTCGCGGCGTAGTCGGAACCGTTGCTGAAGACGATGTCGTCTTCGCCGGATTCGGCCAGCACGTGGAACTCGTGGGAGCCGGCGCCACCGATCGAGCCGTTGTCCGCTTCAACCGGGCGGAATTTCAGGCCCAGGCGAGTGAACACGTTGCAGTAGGCCTGGTGCATGCGGTCGTAGGTGACCTGCAGCGAAGGCTGGTCGGCGTGAAACGAGTAGGCGTCCTTCATGATGAATTCGCGGCCGCGCATCAAACCGAAGCGTGGGCGGATTTCGTCACGGAACTTGGTCTGGATCTGATACAGGTTGATCGGCAGCTGTTTGTAGCTGCTCAACTCGTTGCGCATCAGGTCGGTGATCACTTCTTCGTGAGTCGGGCCGGCGCAGAAATCACGACCGTGGCGATCCTTGAAGCGCAGCAATTCCGGGCCGTATTCTTCCCAGCGACCGGATTCCTGCCACAGCTCAGCCGGTTGGGTGCTCGGCATCAACACTTCAAGCGAGCCGGCGGCGTTCATTTCTTCGCGAACGACGGCTTCGACCTTGCGCATGACTCGCAGGCCCATCGGCAGCCAGGTGTAGAGGCCCGAGGCGAGTTTGCGGATCATGCCGGCGCGCAGCATCAGCTGATGGCTGATCACGACCGCGTCGGAAGGCGTTTCTTTCTGTGTGGCGAGCAAAAATTGACTGGTGCGCATGGTTGGCCGTTGTCGGTTGCTGATGACGAGAAATGACGGAGCATTGTACGGGCGAGATCTGCTGGCGTACAGGCGCGCGGTCGGCGGTGTGGCAGGAGGGCTGGATTCCCCGGGCCCTCGTTGAAATGTCCTACGATTCTTCCGCGACCTGGGTCGACACCGGTTCCGGCTTGGGTGTCGGCCCCGCGCGGCGGCTCTCCTGGAACCAGTGCAGGGCGATCAAAACCAGTGTCGGGACGCCGAGCAGGGCGGTGATCAGGAAGAAGTTGTGGTAGCCGAATTTCTCCACCATGACGCCCGAATAGCCGCCGATCAGGCGCGGCAGCAACAGCATGATCGAGCTGAGCAGGGCGTATTGGGTCGCGGAGAATTTGAGGTTGGTCAGGCTCGACAGGTAAGCCACGAACGCCGAAGTCGCGAGGCCTGAGCTGAAGTTGTCCAGGGAAATGGTGAGGATCAGCATGTCCAGGTTGGCGCCCATGTCGGCGAGCATCAGGAACAGCAGGTTAGTGCCGGCGGACGCGACACCGCCGATAAACAGGATCGGCAGGATACCGAAGCGCACGATCAGCAGGCCGCCCATGCCGGCGCCTACCAGCGTCATGATCAGGCCGAAAATTTTGCTGACGCTGGCGATCTGGTCCTTGGTGAAACCCTGGTCGATGTAGAACACGTTGGCCATGACGCCCATCACCGTATCGGACATGCGGTAGGTGGCGATCAGCCCGAGCAGCAGGAACGCTTGCCAGCGATAACGCAGAATGAAGTCGTTGACCGGTGTCAGCACGGGCGCCAGGCCGCGACGGCCGATGGCTGACAGGCACAGCGCGGTGAGCGTGATGTAAAGAATCGCCCGCAGGAACGCGCGGTCTTGCAGCAGCAGGTCGAGCAGGCTCACGCCTTCGAACAGCACGCTGGCGAAATCGGTGTTGTAGAGCTGGGTGAACATCGCCGGTACGGACACCAGCAGTACGATCAGTACGAACACGGACGCCAATTGATGCACAAACGTGTAGCGGCCGGCCTGAAGTTGAGTGCGCAGTGGCACGGGTGGTTCGCGCATGAAAAAAGTGGTCAGCAGCGCCGGGATCATCAGTGCGCCAAACAGCACATAGGTGCCGGCCCACGCGGAGTGCTGGTAGTTGAAACCGGTAGAGCCGAAACCTTCAGCGAAGAATAAGGCGCCGGCGGTGGCCAGCAGTGCCGCGATGCGATAGCCAGACATGTAGCTGGCCGCCAGCGCCGCTTGGCGACTGTCTTCGGCAATTTCCAGGCGGTAGGCGTCGACGGCAATGTCTTGTGTCGCCGAGGCAAAGGCGACGATCACCGCAATGGCGATCAGCCAGGACAAATGCTTTTGCGGGTCGCAGAAACCCATGCCGATCAGGCCGAGGATCACCAGTGACTGCGACAGCACCAGCCAGGAACGCCGGCGGCCGAGCTTGCCGAGAAACGGCAGGCGCCATTGGTCGAGCAGCGGGGACCAGACCCATTTAAAGGCGTAGGCCAAGCCGATCAGGCTTGCATAGCCGATGGTTTCGCGGGCCACACCGGCCTCACGCAGCCAGACGGAAAGCGTCGAAAACACCAGCATGTAGGGCAGGCCGGCGGCGAAACCAAGCAACAACAACACGAGCGTCGAGGGGCTGGCATAGGCGGCGAGCGCGGCGCGCCAGGTTTTACGGGGCATGGGCTGGAGTCTGCCTCAAGGAATACGGAAACAAAGCGCGCACTCTAACCGCTGTGCTCTACCGGACGCCAGCCATGGCGCTGAATATCAACACGATTGTTCAGGATACTGATGCCTTCCTCGCGTAATCGTGCGCGTTGTTCGTCCCCGGAAGCGCTGCCCACCGGCAGGCTGATCCGGCCGCCGGCGCCGAGTACGCGGTGCCAGGGTAATTTACTGTCACCCGGCAATTGGCTCAGCGTGCGTCCGACCCAGCGCGCGGCGCGACCGAGTCCGGCCAGCTCGGCCAACTGACCATAGCTCACGACTTTGCCTGCCGGCACTTGCGCCAGGGTCAGGTACAGCGCCGTGCGTCGGATTTGCGCCGGGCTTTCGGTTTCAAAGGCTGGATCGGTCACGTCGATAGTTCCTGAAGAAGTGCGCGTTGCCGTTTGTAGAGTAAGTCCTGGTTCGGTAATTGAGAAATGAACTCAATAGAAATAGTCGGGTCAGTCCTTGTTCAGACTTTATTCCTACGGTTAATGCCGACTTTTTTTCGCAAACTTGAGCCCCAGATTTGCTTATGTTTTCCAGAACCTTGCTGTGCCTCGCTGTTTTCAGCGCCTCCACGCCCTTGCTCGCTGACACCGTCTGGTTGAAGAACGGTGACAAAGTAAGCGGCAAGATTTCGCTTTTCGATGGCGGCAAACTGCTGATCCAGACTGAATACGCCGGCGCGATTCCGATTGACTGGAAGCAGGTCAAGACCCTGGAAAGTGACCAGGAATTGCTGGTCAAACAAGACGCTTACACCGGCGAGAAAGCCAAGTCGCTGCACGCGGCTGAAGACGGCAAGGTGATCCTGGCCAATGGCGAGGCGCCAAAGACGGTGGAGCTGGCGAGTATCGAGCAGATCCTCAAGCCCAAACCGGTGGTTGAAGACCTGGTGTGGAAAGGCAATATCGACGCCGCCCTGGATTATCAGCGGGCCGATAAAGACACCGATGATTACGACATCGATTTCAAGACGACGGCGCGTCATGGCAAATGGCGCCACACGGCGGCAGGTGAGTACAACCGGGAATTCCAGGATGACGTGGTGACCACCGACAACTGGCGCGCTGAGTACTCGCTCGACCGCTTCCTGACGGATAAGTGGTTCTGGCAAGGGCGTCTGGTCTACGTACGCGACAAGGTTGAAGATCTTTCACGCCAGCGCACCGTCGGTACGGGTCCGGGTTATCAATTCTGGGATGACGAACTTGGGGCATTCTCCCTGGGCTCGCTGGTCAACCGCACGGATTACGAGTACACCAACGGCGCCAAGGAAAACTTCTATTCGCTGGCGATGAAGTGGGATTACAACCGTTACCTGATTGGCAAGAAAGTCGAGTTCTTCACCAATGGCGAGTTGGGCAAGCCATTGTCGGGTGTCGCCGACTACGCGCTCGATAGCGAGATCGGGTTGCGCTACAAGGTCACCGACTGGGCGTCGCTTAACCTGAAAGCCGAGCGGGACGTCATCTCCGGCAGCCATGAAGCCGACTACAGCAAAACCCGCTACACCGCAGGGTTTGGCGTGGCTTGGTAAGGTAGGGCGCAAAAAAATCGCAGCCACTGGCTGCGATTTTTTGTGCCTGAAAAACACTCAGGCACAAAAAAGCCCCACTTTTGAGGGCGGGGCTTTTTACTAAAGCAAGTACAAGTTAGATAACTTGAACTTCTTCAGCTTGCATGCCTTTCTGACCGCGGGTAGCGATGAAAGAAACCTGTTGGCCTTCTTTCAGGCTTTTGAAGCCGTCGGATTGGATAGCTTTGAAGTGAACGAACAGGTCGTCACCGGATTGTGGAGTGATGAAGCCGAAGCCTTTTTCATCGTTGAACCACTTAACGGTACCAGTTTGGCGATTAGACATGGTGTAACTCCTTGAACAAAGATAACTGCGACTCAGGAAGAACCCTGGCCGAGACTGAGTGCAAAGAGCAGGAAAAATTCTTGTAGATGGTTGGATCGAAATTCAACATATCGTGTAGAGATTCTCAGTGACACAAGCAGCACAGTGGCGCCACCTTAACCCTTTTTCCGGGACGTGCCAATGCTTCCTGCGAAGGTTTCTCTGATTTCATGACTGACGGTCCATCGAATTGCAGCGACGGCCCGGAATTCACGGGGGATCGGCGAGAATTGCGCCCCGCGCTTTGAACCCGGAGCGCGCGCCCGGTAAGATGCCGGACAGAATTTTTCCACCTCGCTATTCAGGACACCCGCCATGAGCATCAAATCGGACAAGTGGATTCGCCGCATGGCGCAAGAGCACGGCATGATCGAGCCCTTTGTAGAGCGCCAGATGCGCGGCGAGGGCGCCGACCGGGTGATTTCCTACGGCGTTTCGAGCTACGGCTACGACGTGCGTTGCGCCGATGAATTCAAGGTGTTCACCAACATCAATTCGGCAACCGTTGATCCGAAGAACTTCGACGAGAAAAGCTTCGTCGACGTCAAAAGCGATGTCTGCATCATCCCGCCAAACTCCTTCGCCCTGGCGCGTACCGTGGAGTTCTTCCGCATTCCGCGCAACGTGTTGACCATCTGCCTCGGTAAAAGCACCTACGCCCGTTGCGGCATTATCGTCAACGTGACGCCGCTTGAGCCTGAGTGGGAAGGCCACGTGACCCTGGAGTTCTCCAACACCACCACGTTGCCGGCGAAGATCTACGCCAACGAAGGTGTGGCGCAGATGCTGTTCTTCGAGTCCGACGAAGAGTGCGAAGTCTCCTACAAAGACCGTGGCGGCAAGTATCAGGGCCAGCGCGGCGTCACCTTGCCACGCACCTGATTCGTCCATCTGGCAGGTCGCGGGAATTCTTGAGCGGGAAGACACTCTATTGGGTGTACTGCCCGGTTCGCGTACAGCGAATCGGGTCTTTGCTCAGGAGTGCTCTATGAAGATCGATCCGCAAATAAGTGCCGAACTGGCAAGGCTTGAGCCCAATCAGATTGGCGTGCTGGCCTGGTCCTTGTTGGCACATCCGCCTGTCAGCATGGCGGGTGGCATCCCGGGTCAACCTGATCCCGATACCCCGAACGAACAACCGACCGAACCCGGTGAGCCGATGTTGCCGGATGAACCGCCCCCTGCGCCTGTCGCTTGATCGGCTGTTATGACGAATGGCCTGTAGGAGCAAGCGCTGCCCCTACAGAGGCCATATCTCGTTATCGCCGATGACAAATACCTTGCAGCCGGTGTCCCGTTCCACCTGATACCCGCCGGTGAACGCACCGAAGGCCGGTAGCAGGCTGATCGCCTCTCCCAACCTGAAACACGCCAATCGCAACCGTTGCCGCCCCCTGCCATGCAGCCGATAAACCGGATGCACATGCCCGGCCAATACATGCCGGTGCGGATGCGGGGCCGGTTCGTGCTGCAAGGCAAAGGGCCCCAAAAGCAACGGTTCAGGCACCACACGGATGTTCAGCGACGCCGGAGGGTCTCCCGCGCGTTTGTCGTGGTTGCCGCGAATCAGCGTCATCGGCAGTTCGGCGTGGCGCGCTCGCCACTGCGCCAGGGCGCTTAACGTAGCGCTGGCGTGGGAGCCAGGCCCGTGCAGGAAGTCACCGAGAAAAATCAGCTGACGGCACGCCAGGTTGGCCAATAGCCCGTCGAGCACCGCGATATTGCTGGCAGTGGTGCCCTGGGGCACCGGCTGGCCCAGGCTGCGATACGCCGCCGCCTTGCCAAAATGCACATCGGCGATCAGCAGCGCTTGCTGAGCAGGCCAGTAGATGGCTTTTTCCGGCAGCAACCACAGTTCTTCACCGGCCAATCGCACGGGATACGGTGTACTCATCAGGATTTCCCGGACTCTGCGGTTTTCTCAAGGTCGGTCACCATGCGTCTGATCCGGTCGGCGAGCTTCTCCGAACTCATGCTCTCGCGCATGCGCTCGACCAATAAGGGAAAGGCCAACGGCGTAGGACGTTTGATCAGATGCAGGTCCGTTGCCAGCCGATTGATCCGCTCCAGGGTTTGTTCGAGGCGATGAATGTCGAGTTCCTCGCGCAACACTTCTTCCCCGGCCTGAGCCAGCAGCAGATTGCCGGCGTCGTACTGTTTAAACACCTCGAAGAACAACCCGCTCGACGCCTGAACCTGACGCGTGCTTTTGGGCGCGCCGGGATAGCCGGCAAACACCAGCCCGGCGATTCGGGCGATTTCCCGAAAGCGGCGCAGCGCCAGTTCGCCGGCATTCAAACTGGCGAGGACATCCCGCAACAAATGGTGCGGGCTCAACAGCTCGGGATTCAACAGCTGCGACCAGTCCACAGGCGTAGCGCTGAGCAGCTCCAGTCCGTAGTCGTTCACCGCGATGGAAAACGTCACCGCTTGCTGCTGACTGACCCGCCACGCCAACAGACTCGCCAGCCCCAGATGCACTTGGCGTCCGGCGAAGGGATACAGGAACAGGTGCCAGCCTTCGCGGGATTTCAGCGTTTCGGCCAGTAAGGTGTCCGAGGTCGGCAGCCCCGACCAACGTTGCTGTATCTCCAGCAGTGGCCGCAGCGCGCGCATTTCCGGGCCGGCAAATTCGCCGTCCGCCGCCGCGCTGAAACGCTCGACCACCGCTTGCGCCAGCTCATTTGAAAGCGGCATGCGCCCGCCATTCCAGCGCGGCACGGCGGCTTTTTTCGCGGTGCTGCGTTTGACGTAGGCGGTCATGTTTTCCACCCGGACCAATTCCAGCAAGCGCCCCGCGAACAAGAAGCCGTCGCCCGGTTTGAGCCGGGCGATAAAGCCTTCCTCGACACTGCCCAGTTGCTTGCCACCGCCGCCCTTGCTCCAGAATTTCAGCTGGATACTCGCGTCGCTGACAATCGTGCCGATGCTCATGCGATGGCGCCGGGCGAGTCGCGCATCCGGCACGCGCCACACGCCGTGCTCATCCGGTTCGACCCGGCGGTAATCCGGATAGGCCGTCAGAGAAAGCCCACCGTGGCGTACGAAGGCAAGCGCCCACGTCCAGTCCTCCACGGTCAGGTCACGATAGGCCCAGGCGCCACGGACTTCTTCGTACAACTCATCGGGTATAAATCCACCGCCCAGCGCCATGCTGACCAAATGCTGCACCAGCACGTCCAACGGCTTATACGGCGACGCGCGGGGTTCAATCCGGCGCTGTGCCACGGCGTCTTGCGCAGCGGCGGCTTCGATCAATTCCAGGCTGTGGGTCGGCACCAGCGTCACCCGCGATACTCGTCCCGGCGCATGCCCGGAACGACCGGCACGCTGCATCAGCCGCGCCACACCTTTGGCCGAGCCGATTTGCAGCACCCGCTCCACCGGCAGAAAGTCCACGCCCAGATCGAGGCTGGAGGTGCAGACCACGGCTTTGAGTTGCCCTTCCTTTAATGCCCGCTCGACCCAGTCGCGGGTGTCACGCGACAGCGAACTGTGGTGCAAGGCGATCAGCCCGGCCCAATCGGGACGAGCTTCCAGCAAGGCCTGATACCAGATCTCGGATTGTGCGCGGGTGTTGGTGAAGACCAGGCTGCTGAGGCTGGAGTTCAGTTCTGCGACAACCTGCGGCAACATTTTCAAACCGATGTGCCCAGCCCAGGGAAATCGCTCGATGGCGGGTGGCAACAGAGTGTCGACCAACAGTTTTTTCGAGGTCTGGCCCTGGACGCTGATGCCGCCACCTTGCGGGATCAAGACTTGTTCGGCGTGGGCCTGATTGCCCAGCGTTGCGGAAACGCCCCACACGATCAGGTGCGGATTCCAGCGCCGCAGGCGGGCGAGGGCCAGTTGCAGTTGCACGCCACGCTTGTTGCCGAGCAGTTCGTGCCATTCGTCGATCACCACCATGCGCAAGGTCGCCAACGCCGTTTGCGCATCGGCCCGGGCGAGCATCAGGGTCAGGCTTTCGGGCGTGGTGATTAACGTGGTCGGCAGGCGCCGGCTCTGTCGCGCGCGTTCGCTGCTGCTGGTGTCGCCGGTGCGCATGCCGACGCTCCAGGTCAACTGCAAATCGTCCAGCGGCGCCTCCAACGCCCGAGCCGTGTCCGCCGCCAAGGCGCGCATCGGGGTTATCCACAGCACCGTCAGCGGCGCGGCGAGCGGTTTTCGTTTGCGCGGTGTTTCAACAGGGACGACGGCTGAGGCAAAGCGATTCAGTGCGGCGAACCAGACCGCGTAGGTTTTACCGGCGCCAGTGCTGGCATGCAGCAACCCGGATTCACCGCGCTTGACCGCCGCCCACACCTGCTTCTGAAAGGCGAATGGCTGCCAGCCGCGAGCGGCGAACCATTGTCTTGCGTAGTCGGTGGAGGTTCCCATGCCGGCGGCGTGCGCTCTGAAAGTGTTCTTTCAGTGACCGCGCCGGCAGGGGACTAGTTTAATTTCTTGGGTGGAACGGCTGCGCTTTTGTGGGAGCGGGCTTGCTCGCGAAAGCGGTTTGGCAGTCAGAACATCGCTAAATGACCCACCGCTTTCGCGAGCAAGCCCGCTCCCACAGGGGCCAGCGCAGCGCGTTATTTGAGGTTGCCGCTGAGGAACTGCTGCAACCGCTCGCTCTTCGGATTACCGAGCACGTCTTCCGGCGCGCCTTCTTCCTCGACCAGGCCTTGATGCAGAAACAACACCTGGCTCGACACTTTACGGGCGAAGCTCATTTCGTGGGTGACCATGATCATCGTCCGGCCTTCTTCGGCCAGGCCCTGAATCACGCGCAGCACTTCACCGACCAGTTCCGGGTCGAGCGCCGAGGTCGGTTCGTCGAACAGCATCACCTCCGGCTCCATGGCCAGTGCGCGAGCAATCGCCACGCGTTGTTGCTGGCCGCCGGACAGGAACGCCGGGTACTGATCCGCCACGCGTGACGCCAGCCCGACCTTGTCGAGATAACGCCGCGCACGGTCTTCGGCTTCCTGTTTGCTGCAACCCAGCACCCGGCGCGGGGCCATGGTGATGTTTTCCAGCACGGTCATGTGGCTCCACAGATTGAAATGCTGGAACACCATGGCCAGGCGCGTGCGGATTCGCTGCAATTCATCCGGGTCGGCCACGTGCATGCCGTGGCGGTCGCTGATCATGCGGATGTTTTGCCCGTCGAGGCTCATGGCGCCGTCGTTGGGTTGTTCCAGGAAGTTGATGCAACGCAAAAAGGTACTTTTGCCCGAGCCGCTGGCGCCGATCAGGCTGATGACGTCGCCGGTCTTGGCCTTGAGCGAAACGCCTTTGAGCACTTGGTGATCGCCGTAGCTTTTATGCAGGCCTTCGATGGTCAGTTTGTACATGGGGCATGCATCCTCAAGGCGAAAGTAGGTAGCCGCTGCGATAGGCTTCGGTGCCCGCGACGTGGGCGATCACCATGCCGGCAGTGGCCATGCGCCGCAGCGAGCGGGCGTACATCAGCCCGGCGGCGGTGCAATGAACGGGGGTGACGCGATCAGTGATCGGGTCGATGACTTCGGCGATCAGTTGCCCGGCTTCGAGGTATTCCCCCGGCAGCGCGGTGAACACCAACAGCCCGCCAACCGGCGTTGCCACCGGTTCGACACCGGCCAGCGGCGTGGCCGGGTAGGGCAGTTCGGGCAGTGGCGCCGGTTCGCCGGCAATGGCGCCGAAGTGAATCAGGTAGTCGATCAGCGCCTGGCAATCGAGACGCGCCAGCGGGTGATTGACGTCACCCTGGCCGCGCAATTCGACGGTGACCGAAAAGCTGCCGAGCGGAATGTCGAACTGTTCGCCGAAGCGTTCTTTCAACTGCCACCACAGCAGGGTGAAGCATTCATCGAACGACTGACCGCCGGAATCGGTGGCCAGCAGACTGGCCTCGGCACCGATGTAGCGCGCCAGTGGCTCGACCTGCGGCCAGGCTTCGGGCGTGGTGTAAAGGTGCGCGACCGCTTCGAAATCGCAATGCAGGTCCAGCACCATGTCCGCATCGCAGGCCAGCCGTTGCAGGGTCAGGCGCTGGGATTGCAATTGGGTGTCGGCCGTCTCGCGAGCCAGCGCCCGGCGCAGGCTGCCGCGGATGATGTCGAGGTTGCGTTGCGGATCGTCGCCGAGTTGGCCTTCGATCTCGTTGCCCACCGCTTCGCTCAAGTCGACGAACCGGCGGTTGAAGTTCTGGCCGCTTTCGAGTTCGTAACGACCCAGCGGCACGTCCATCAGCACTTGTTCGAGGCCGACCGGGTTGGCGACCGGCACCAGTACGATTTCGCGGCGCAGCCGGCCGGCGGCTTCGAGTTCCGCCAGGCGTTGCTTGAGGTGCCAGGCGACCAGCATGCCGGGCATTTCATCGGCGTGCAGGGACGACTGGATGTAGATCTTGCCTTTGGCCGGGTCCGGGCCGAAGTGGAAGCTGTGGATCTGTCGTGCGGTCCCCGGCAGCGGGGCCAGCAACTCATGTAGGTGGTGGCGCATGTTTGTCTCTTTAATTCCTGGAAGCGGGCCTTAGTGGGTCGGCCCGAGGAACGCCAGCCATCGGCGTTCGGCCAAGCGGAACAGGCCGACCAGCGCAAAGGTCACGGTCAGGTAGATCAGCGCGGCGATGCCAAACGACTGGAACGTCAGGAAGGTCGCCGAGTTGGCGTCCCGCGCGACTTTCAGAATGTCCGGGATGGTTGCGGTGAACGCCACCGTGGTCGAGTGCAGCATCAGGATCACTTCGTTGCTGTAATAAGGCAGCGAGCGACGCAGGGCCGACGGCATGATCACATAGGCGTACAGCTTCCATCCGGTCAGGCCATAAGCCTTGGCCGCTTCGACTTCACCGTGGTTCATGCTGCGGATCGCCCCGGCGAAAATCTCCGTGGTGTAGGCGCAGGTATTCAGGGCAAAGGCGAGGATGGTGCAGTTCATCGCATCGCGAAAGAACGCGTCCAGCACCGGTTGTGCGCGCACCGCCGCCAGGCTGTAGATGCCGGTGTAGCAAATCAGCAGCTGGATATACAACGGCGTGCCACGGAACAGGTAGGTGTAGAACTGCACCGGCCAGCGGACGTAGAAGTGCGGCGATACCCGGGCGATGGACAGCGGGATCGACACCAGAAAACCGATGAAGATCGACGCGCTCAGCAGCCACAGGGTCATGGCCAGACCGGTAATGTTGTTGCCATCGGTATAAAGGAAGGCTTTCCAGTATTCCTGCAAGAGTTCGATCATCGGACGGCCTCCCGGGAGCCGGCGGCGTAGCGGCGCTCGAGCCAGCGCAGGACGAAGTTGGAAGCGCTGGTGATCAGCAGGTAAATCAGGGCCGCCAGCACCAGGAAGTAGAACAGTTGATAGGTGCTTTTACCGGCGTCCTGCGCGGCTTTGACCAGGTCGGCGAGGCCGATGATCGACACCAGCGCCGTGGCCTTGAGCATCACCATCCAGTTGTTGCCGATGCCTGGCAGGGCGAACCGCATCATTTGCGGGAACACCACGATCCGGAACCGCTGGCCACGTTTGAGGCCGTAAGCGGTGGCGGCTTCGACCTGCCCGCGCGGCACGGCGAGAATCGCCCCACGGAAGGTTTCGGTGAAATACGCGCCATAGATGAAGCCCAGGGTAATGACCCCGGCGCTGAACGGGTTGATCTCGATGTATTCCCATTCCATGTAGTCGGTGAGCGAGGTCAGCCAGGTCTGCAGGCTGTAGAAAATCAGCAGCATCAGCACCAGGTCCGGCACGCCGCGAATCAGCGTGGTGTAGACCTGCGCCGGCACGCGCACCAGTTTGACTTTTGACAGCTTGGCACTGGCGCCCAGCAGACCGAGCAAAACGGCCACCAACAGCGACAACACCGATAATTTGAGGGTCATCCAGGTGCCTTCCATCAGCAACGGGCCGAAACCCTTGAGGCTGAAGGCTGAGAGCCCCAGGTTTTGTAATAGGTTTTCGAACATAAATCAGCAACCTGATCGGATGAAAAAAGCGCCCATCGCGAGATGGGCGCCGGGCATTATTTGCCGCTGTACAGATTCAGATCGCCAAAGTGTTTCTTTTGAATCTCGGCGTATTTGCCGTCGTCGTGTAACGCTTTGATACCTTTATCCAAAAGCGCTTTCAGCTCGGTGTTACCTTTCTTAATACCGACAGCCGTTTTGGCTGGCAGCAACGGAGCGTCGATTGCCTTGCTGACTTCGTAATCCGCACCCTGAGGCGACTTCAAAAAGCCCAGTTCGGCTTGCAGCATGTCCTGGATCGAGGCGTCCAGACGACCGGAAGTCAGGTCAGCGTAGACCTGATCCTGGTTGGCGTAGGCCTGGGTTTTCACACCGGCCTTGTCCAGTACGGCTTTGGCGTAGGCTTCCTGGATGGTGCCTTGCTCGTAACCGACAGTTTTGCCCTTGAGCGATGCGGTGTCTTCGGTGATGCCGGCACCCTTCTTGAATACGAAGGAGGTCGGGCCGGAGAACAGCTCGCTGGAGAAGTCGATGACTTTTTCGCGGGCTTCGGTGACGGTCATCGAAGAGATCACACCGTCGAATTTGTTGGCCTTGAGGCCCGGAATCATGCCGTCGAAATCACTTTCGACCCATTTGCACTTGACCTTCAGCTCGGCGCAAATTGCGTTCCCCAGATCGATGTCAAAGCCCACCAGGCTGCCGTCGGCCGCTTTCGACTCAAACGGTGCATAAGAAGGATCGACGCCAAAACGCAGTTCTTTGTATTCCTTTGCCATGGCGGAGCCGGCAGCCATGCACAACGCCAGTGCAGAAAGGGTCAGCAATGCTTTTTTCATTATTCAATCCCTAAGAACCAATATGAGCGCTTGTGGCGCAGAATTATTGTTACTGGAAAGCGTAAGACCTAATGAAAGTAGCAATTTCCGAACCATAGTCCCGAACAAGCGTTTTAAAAGGTGATTAAACAACAGGGAGTGACGCATTTGTGCACGAAAATGGGCAGCGGAGAATTGGCGCACCATAACAGTGCGGATCGACACGAAAACAGTTCGACAATATTCGGCACCTTCGCCGATAAATCAACCTGATCCAATTCCCTGTGGGATTCGGTTCAGGTCAGTAAATCCTGCAACGTGCCGAGGTTGTCGGCGTCCTCGACGGACTTGTCCTGCCGCCAGCGCAGCATCCTTGGAAAGCGCACCGCGATTCCGCTCTTGTGCCGTTTCGACAGGGCAATACCTTCAAATCCCAGCTCAAACACCAGGCTCGGCGTCACACTGCTGACCGGGCCGAATTTCTCCACGGTGGTTTTGCGCACAATGTTGTCGACCTTGCGGATTTCTTCGTCGGTCAAACCGGAATAGGCCTTGGCGAACGGCACCAGTGTGCGTTCGCTGGCGTCCGCTGGCCCGTCCCACACGGCGAAGGTGTAATCGCTGTAGAGGCTGGCCCGGCGACCATGACCACGCTGCGCGTAAATCAACACCGCGTCGACGCTGAAGGGGTCGACTTTCCACTTCCACCAGACGCCCATGTCCTTGGTCCGCCCCACGCCATACAACGCATTGCGCGCCTTGAGCATCATGCCTTCGACGCCGAGCCGGCGAGAGGCTTCGCGCTGCGTGGCGAGGTCGAACCAGTCGTCGCCGGTCAGCACCGGAGACGCCAGTAACACCGGGTTGTTGCAGGCGGCGATCACCTGCTCCAGTTGCGCGCGACGCTTGACCTGAGGCTGATTGCGCCAGTCTTCACCGGCCCATTCCAGCAAGTCGTAGGCGAGGAGTACCACCGGCACCTCATCGAGGATTTTCTTGCCGAGGGTTTTACGGCCGATCCGCTGTTGCAGCAAGGCGAACGGTTGTACCGCCGGCGCGCCGGGCGATTGCGGGTCGAAGGCATCTTCGGTGGCAGGTTGTGCGGCTTTCCAGACGACGATTTCGCCGTCGATTACCGTGCCGTCGGGCAAGCCGTGAAGCAGGCTGTCGAACTCGGGAAAACGTTCGGTCACCAGCTCCTCACCCCGCGACCACACCCACAGGCGCCCGTCGCGCTTGACGATTTGCGCGCGGATGCCGTCCCACTTCCATTCCACTTGCCAATCACTGGCGGGCCCAAGCAGCGCCTCGAACTGTTCCACCGGTTGCGACAACGCATGGGCGAGGAAAAACGGGTAGGGCTGACCGCCGCGTTCGGCATGTTCGCCGGCGGATTCGGCGGCGATCAATTTCAGATAACTGGCCGCATTCGGGCGATGGGACAAGTCGGTGTAACCGACCATCCGCTGGGCCACGCGTTTGCTGTCGAGGCTGGCCATGGCCGCCAGTGCGCGGGTGACCAGCAATTTCGAAACACCGACGCGAAAGCTGCCGGTGATCAACTTGATGCACAACATCAGGCTATGCCGATCCAGTTGCGCCCAAAGTTGCGGCAGTTGTTCGGCGAGCACTTGCGGGGATTCGCCGCGCAATGGCAGCAGTTTGTCTTCAATCCACGTGGCCAGGCCGTCGGTGGAACTGTGCTCCGCTTCGGGCAAGACCAGCGAAATGGTTTCCGCCAGGTCGCCGACCGCCTGGTAGCTCTCTTCGAACAGCCACGGCGACAAACCGGAAAACGCGACCGCCAGCTCGCGCAGTACCCGCACCGGGACCAATTGCCGGGGTCGGCCACCGGACAGAAAGTACACCGCCCACGCGGCATCGTCGGGCGCAGCCTGGGCGAAATAGTGTTGCATCGCCGCCAGTTTGGCGTTGCTGGAGGTGGTGGCATCGAGTTCGGCGTACAGCTCGGCGAACGCTTTCATGCCGGCACCTCGGCGGTTTCAGGTGCGGCTACGGCAGTCTCTTCCTCATCGTCGCCGTACTCCGTACTGAAGCCTTGCGCGTCCAGACCTTGCTCACGCAGATGCCGCACCAACACCGCGACCGAACCGTGGGTGACCATCACCCGTTCGGCACCGGTCTGTTCGATGGCCCACAGCAAGCCCGGCCAATCGGCGTGGTCGGACAAGACAAAACCACGGTCGACACCCCGCCGGCGCCGGGTGCCGCGTAAACGCATCCAGCCGCTGGCGAAGCCGTCGCTGTAATCGCCGAAGCGCCGCATCCAGGTGCTGGCGCCCGCCGAGGGCGGGGCGATGACCAACGCTTTGCGCATCATCGGGTCGTTTTTCTTGACGTCACCGGCGTAGATCGTCGGCGGGATGTAGATGCCGCTGTCGCGATAAACCCGGTTCAGCGGCTCGACCGCGCCGTGGCTCAGGATCGGGCCGATAGTGGCATCGACGCCGTGCAAAATCCGTTGCGCCTTGCCGAAGGAATAGCAGAACAGCACGCTGGCTTTGTCTTCAGCGGCGTTGGCTTGCCACCATTGATTGATCTCGGCGAACACCTCGGCTTGAGGTTGCCAGCGATAGATCGGCAGGCCGAAGGTCGATTCGGTGATGAAGGTGTGGCAGCGCACCGGTTCGAACGGTGCGCACGTGCCGTCGGGCTCGACTTTGTAATCCCCTGAAGCGACCCAGACTTCGCCGCCGTATTCCAGGCGCACCTGGGCTGAGCCGAGCACATGGCCAGCGGGGTGAAAACTCAGGGTGACGCCGTGATGCAGCAAGCGCTCGCCATACGCGAGGGTTTGCAGGTCGATGTCCTGACCGAGTCGCGCGCGCAAAATCCCTTCACCGGGGGCGGCGGCCAGGTAATGCTCGTTGCCGGTGCGGGCGTGGTCGCCGTGAGCATGGGTGATCACCGCGCGCTCGACGGGGCGCCACGGGTCGATATAGAAATCGCCGGCGGGGCAATACAAACCTTCGGGACGCGCAATGACAAGATCCACGTCGCTACCAAAATAGGGGGGCTTGTTAGCTAGGAGGTGGGCGTGGGGCGGGAAGTTCTATTGAGATTTCATGGCAAATGAAATTTCAAATATGGGAATGATCTGTGGCAAGCCTCTTGCCACAGATCATTCCCACATGGGGTGGGCGGTGATGCTTATTTACCGGGTGTCAGCGTCAACCGCGTCTTGCCGTACACCTTGTCAAAGTTCTGCGGCTGCATCGGCAAGCTCATGTATTGCCCTTTGAGCCACGGATCAATGCTGTCGAGGTAATGGGGGCTCGCCGGGTTGCCGGACTGGCCGGTGCCGTTCTGCCCCATCAGCGGTTCTGCCTGACCGAAATCAACGATAAAGCGCATGGCCGGCACCAGCGTGGTGTTGAAATCCTGGCCCCAGGCGAACGCTGCGGTGTTCAGCGTGGTGTGATCGCCGCCAGCAGCGAGCGGGCCGCGAACGACCTGGCCACTGGTGTTTTTCCACTCGTAGCGGTGCAGCTTGCCCCACTGCCAGGCTTTGTGATCGCCACCCAACTGACTGTCGCCGGCGCTGATCGCCGCCGCCAGGCTGCGGGCGAGGATCGCCGGTTTGTCTTCTTTCTGCGGCGTGCGCACGTCATCCCAGAACGGGCTGTCTTCGCGCCCAAGCAAGTGATCGGCCTGTGCCGCATAGGACAACTTGCCGTTGGCCACGAACGCTTTCCACGCCGGGCTGCTTTCCGGGCCCAGTTCGTCGAGGAAGATTTGCTTCATGCTTTCCTGCAGAAACAACTCGTAAATCGCCGCATCGGCCGAAGTTGGGCTGAGTTTGCCGTCGAACGCCATCAAGCGCGTATACGCTTCGCGCGCCTTCGCCTGATCGGCCGCAGGCAATGCCTGGATCGCCTGTTTGAGTGGCTGGGCCATGCCCGGCGCTTCAAACATCTTTTTCAGTTTGGCGGCGAAGGTGGTGGTCTGGTCGTACTGCATCGCGATCACGCTGCGGGTGTCGTGTTTACCGACGCCGGCCAGTTCCGCCAGGCGTTCGCCACGTTCCGGCGCCGACCACGAATTGGACAGCTGCATGCCGTAACCATGGGGGATGACCCGCTGGTTGGCGGTGCCAAGCCAGCCTTGCGCCGGGTCTTGATCGTACGGGTGCAGCATCGGGTCGGCGTAACCGTCCCAATCGTAACGACCTTCCCAGCCCGGCGACGGCAGCAAGCCTTCGCCTTCGCGGCGGTTCGGGTAACGCCCGGTGACTTGCCAGCCGATGTTGCTGGCGTCGGCGAACACCAGGTTCAGCGCAATGGCACGGATTTCGCGGCTGGCGTCCGAAGCTTTCTCGACGTTCTGCGCCCGGGACAGGTCGAAGAAGGCGTCGAGGGTCTTGTCGTCGGTGAAGTTCGGCGTTTGCAACGCGAGGCCAAAACCATTGGCCATCGTCAGGCCCTGGGCGCTGTTGAGCAGCGGGCCGTGGCGGGTTTCATACACCGCTTCACGAAGCGGCCGCTGGCCTTTGACGAAGTAGGTTTCGTTGCGCACGGTCACCGGCTGCCATTTGCCGTTGACTTCGTAGGTGAGGCCGTTGCCCTGGCGTTTGATCTTTTCCAGGAACAGGTCCTGGTTGTCGCCCATGACCGAGGTCATGCTCCACGCCACGTTGCCGTTGAAACCGCCAAGTACCATCGGCAACCCGGCAATCGTCACGCCGGAGGCCTGATATTTCGGTGCGCGGATCTGCACGTAGCTGAACAACGACGGCACGCCCAGCGGGCCATGGCTGTCGCTGGCCAGCAGGCTCTTGCCGCTGCGACTGCGCTGCGGGCCAATCGCCCAGTTGTTCGACGAGGTGGCGCCGAGCAGGTTCAGCTCGGACAGTTGAGCGGTGGCTTTGCTGATCTCGGTCAGGCCGGGAACCGCGCCGTTGAGCTTGATGCCTTGCAGTTTGTCGGCTTCGCCTGCCGGCAGTTTTTCGTCGGGCGCGGAGGGTGTCAGCCACGGCAGTTTGTCCGTGGTGACGGTCTGGGCGAGCACCAATGCGGAGATTTCTTCCGGCAGGTTGGCGGATTGGCTGAAGTTCAGCAGGCAGAAAATCAGCGCCGAATCTTCCGGCTGCCAGTATTCAGGCTTGTAACCGGTGGCGGCGAGGTCGGCCGGCAGTTTGTCGCGGTAGCGGAACAGGTAGGCGTTGACCCCGCGCGCATAGACTTCGAAGAAGCGTTTAAGGCGCGGCGACGAGGCTTTGTACAGCTCGCTGGCGCTTTTCTTCAGGTTGACGGCGCGCATGTAGCGGTCGGCGTCCAGCAGCTCGGAACCGGACATCTCCGACAAACGGCCCTGGGCCAACAGGCGCAAGGTGACCATTTGCGTGAGGCGGTCGCTGGCGTGGACATAGCCAAGGGTGAACAGCGCGTCGTGGAAGCTGTTGCTTTCGATCAACGGCATGCCCATGGCATTGCGGCGCACCGAAACGTTCTGCGCCAGGCCCTTGAGCGGCTGCACGCCGGAGGTCGGCGGGAGGGTGTCCTTGGCGTCCCAGGTCTGACAACCGGTCAGGCTCAAAACACCGGCCACTGCTGCGGCAACGCCGAACCGGGGGAGAAAATGTGTAAGGGCTGGCGAGGCCATGGCAAAGCTCCTGCGGGGTGGTAACGCAATAAAGCCGCTACGTTAGTGAGCAGGAGGAAGCCGCGCAAGCGGCGGGCGGGGTTATTTCAAGATTTGTCCGATAAACCCAAAGTCACGGACATGCGGTGACCTGTGGTGAGGGGGCTTCTGGTGGTGAGGGGATTCTGTGGCGAGGGGGCTTGCCCCCGTTCGGCGGCGAAGCCGTCGCATTCCTACAGGCGCGGTATCACTGAAAGACTGCGTTGAAAGGATTTAGGGCCGCTTCGCGACCCAACGGGGGCAAGCCCCCTCGCCACCGAAGCCCCCTTATCAGCAGAAGCCCCCTTGCCACAGAAGCCCCCTTATCAGCAGAAACCCCCTTGCTACAGAAGCCCCCTCATCAGCAGAAACCCCCTGCTACAGAAGCCCCCTTATCAGCAGAAACCCCCTTGCCACAGAAGCCCCCTTATCAGCAGAAACCCCCTTGCTACAGAAGCCCCCTCATCACCAGAAGCCTCCTTGCTACAGAAATCCCCTCACCTCAGGCGAGGCGTTGTTCTCAGGATTTTGGTGGGTTGATTTTGGCCGCCAGGGCATACGCTTTGACGGTCGCCGGGCGGTCCTTGATGTGGTTGAACCAGCGCAACACGTTCGGGAAGTCTTCCAGGTCCTGGCTTTGCCATTTGTGGGAAACGATCCAAGGGTAGATCGCCATGTCGGCAATGCTGTATTCGCTGCCGGCGACAAAGGCATTGTTCGCCAGTTGCTTGTCCAGGACGCCATACAAGCGCGCGGTCTCATCGACATAGCGCTTGATCGCGTAAGGAATTTTCTCCGGCGCGAACTGGCTGAAGTGATGATTCTGCCCGGCCATCGGCCCGAGGCCGCCCATCTGCCAGAACAGCCATTGCAAGGTCAGTTGGCGACCGCGCAGGTCCTTGGGCAGGAACTTGCCGGTTTTTTCCGCCAGGTAAAGCAGGATCGCCCCCGACTCGAACACTGACAGCGGCGCACCGCCATCCGCCGGCTCATGATCGACGATCGCGGGGATTTTGTTGTTCGGCGAGATTTTCAGGAACTCGGGTTTGAACTGGTCGTTTTGGCTGATGTTGATCGGGTGCACGTCGTAGGGCAGGCCGGCCTCTTCCAGGAACAGCGAAATCTTGTGGCCGTTGGGGGTGGTCCAGTAATACAGGTCGATCATGGAGTACTCCAAATCATGGGCATCGTTAAGGTCGGACAGCAACCGCCGGCATTAGGTCGTCCTGATTGCGTTCGATGGCTTGCCTGTCAGAGGAGGTGATGCTGAAGTGCGACAAATTCAATGACCCGCAGGAGAAAAAACCGCCATGGAGCTCAAGACCCGCGCAGCGCTGATCATCATCGACCAGCAAAAAGGCATCCTGCATCCGAAACTGGGACGCCGGAATAACCCTGAAGCCGAGGCGCGCATCCTTGAGTTACTGGCCCATTGGCGCCGCACCGGGCGGCCGGTGATTCATGTGCAGCACCTTTCCCGCTCGCCGGATTCGGTGTTCTGGCCGCAGCAGTCGGGCGTTGAGTTTCAACAGCGATTTACGCCAATGGCCGGTGAGCAACTTATTCAGAAACAGGTGCCGGACGCGTTTTGTTCGACGGGGCTGGAGGCAAGTCTGCGCGGGGCGGCGATTGATCAGCTGGTGATTGTGGGCGTGGCGACGAACAACTCGGTGGAGTCCACCGCGCGAACGGCGGGCAATCTGGGGTTTGACGCATGGGTGGCAGAGGACGCGTGCTTTACCTTCGACAAGGCCGATTACTTCGGCAATGCGCATTCGGCGCAGGAGGTGCATGCGATGTCATTGGGGAATCTGCACGGGGAATATGCGACGGTCGTCAGCAGTGCGCAGATCCTGAAGACAGACCAAGAACCCCGTGGGAGCGGGCTTGCTCGCGAAAGCGCTGGGTCAGACGACATGAATGTTGAATGACCATTCGTCATCGCGAGCAAGCCCGCTCCCACATTGAAGTTCGGGTGGTCACAAATGCGGTGTCCGCCACAAAAACCTGTGGGAGCGAGCTTGCTCGCGATAGCGATTCAACGGGCGAAGCAGGTCTTCGCCTAACGCATCACGCGCCGTGGCACTTCTTGAATTTCTTGCCGTTGCCGCAGGGGCAAGGGTCGTTGCGGCCGACGTCTTTCAAGGCATTGCGCACCGGTTCCTGGTGGGCGTGGCCGCAGTTCGGGCCGTGGACATGGCCGTGGTCGTGATCATGGTGATCGTGGCCATGATCGTCATGGTCGTGATTGCAGTCAGGGCCATGGACATGAGGTTGCTGGGTCATCGGTGTTGCTCCGGAATTAAATCGGCGGGGATTATCACGCCATTGCGCGCCAGGTGCACGTAGTGCGCGATGAATAAACCGGTTTCGAGCTCACCTTCCAGACGATAGGGAATGGGTTGGTCGGGTTTCTTCAGCAGTTTCATCAGTTCCCGCACCTGCGGCCACAGATTGGTGCGGATCGGTACTTTGAAATACGCGCTGCGTTTGGCGCCGACCGTGAACCAGTGTTCGTACTCGCCTTCGCTCAGCAGCAGCTCGCCCAGATAAATCCGGTAGTCGAGGCTGCGTACCGTCAAGTCACTGTCATTGGGGTTGTCGATGCGAAAGTGCAGGAGAAATTTTTGCTCCATCAGCTTGGCGCGCACCACCTCGACCTTGACCAGGTGCACCGCGGGGTCCGGCTCATCGTCACCGAACCAGGACGCGCAGCCGCCGAGTCCCAAAAACAGGAACAGCGTGAAAGTCTGTAGGGCGCGACGCTGGGTGAGCATGGTGTCATTTCTCCCTTGAAACCCAGGCTAGTCCTCCCGGATCAGCTCAACTGCCGAAATACCCTGCGCAGCATTTCTTGAATTTCTGCCCGCTGGCGCAGGGGCACACGTCGTTGCGTCCGGCCTTGAGTTGCACGGTGGGGTCGATGAAATACCAACGGCCGGCGTTCTGCACAAACGAGGAGCGCTCGCGGTGGCTGTGTTCGCCCGTGCTGTCGTGCCAACGGGCGGTGAAGGTCACGAAGGCGTGCTCGGGTTGACCGCCGAGGACTTCGGAGCGTTCCACCTCCAGGCCCAGCCAGGTGCTCTGCGCGCTCCAGTCGCTGATCGATTGCCGATCCAGGCCCGCCTGTTGCGCGGGCAGGGTGGTGGCCACCAGATAGTCGATCAGCCCCAGCACATAAGCGCTGTAGCGCGAACGCATCAGGGCCTCGGCGCACGGTGCCGGGTGTCCGGCATGGTAATGACCGCAGCAGGCGTCAAGCAGCGTGCCGCTGCCGCAAGGGCAAATGGATGTACTCATTGCGTTACCACCAATATTTCCCGAAGTTTTCCGGATTGGCCCAGAAACGAGCATTGAGCCAGTCAGGGACTTGTTTGTAGTCAAGCAGATCGTAGGTAAACAGCGTCAGCACTTGATCATCGCGCTGGAAGCGCTCGCTGGCTTGCAGCGCCAGGGAGAAAAAATCCGTCTCCTGCCAACCGCTGGCCGGCAGGTCCGCCAGCACCGCGATGCGGCTGGCGTTGAGGTTGCGGATGCCGCCGAGCAAATTCAAGCCATCACGCTTGGGCAAGTGTTCGAGGCAATCGACCACCAGCGCCAGGTCAAACCGGCGCGCGGCCAGTTCGGCCGGCAACGGGCCGGGCGCCGCGTGTGCAACGCAGCTGTCCGGGTGCGCAAGCTTGAATGCCTCCAGCGCGGGGAACTCGCTGGCGCCGATCAGCAACAGGCGCGCGGGCGCGTAACGATCGAGCAATGCAGCCAGCGCCTGCTGGGGTGTGCGCGAAGAAATACCTGCAATCATCGAAGATCCTCAATCAGAGCGCCAAGACTAGCCTGCCCAAACGCTTGGGCCTAGAGCAGGTTTGCGCCAAAACGCGCCATCGGCCGTGAACACGGGCGAAAAGAGCAATGGCCTATTGCTGGCGGAGATTAAAACTCCGGTCTTTACTCCCTGAATCGGTTCTAAGCCGATCCCTCAGGAGAAAACTAGATGAGCATAGTTCGGACAGCATTACCCTTGGTTCTGCTAACCAGTGTGTTGACTGGTTGCGCAGGTTTGCAGAAAACCGACTGGCCGACCTGTGCGGCGGTCGGCGGTGTCGTGGGTGCAGGGCTCGGCGCGACCGAGAGCTCGGCATGGGCGGGGTATGGCGCGCTGCTCGTCGGTGGCACGGCAGCGGCCTATTGCTGGGTTCATGGTGATGGCGACGAAGACGGCGATGGCGTGCCGGACAGCCGCGACAAGTGCCCGCACACACCTCGTGGCGTGAAAGTCGACGCCAACGGCTGCCCTCCACCGGTGCCTGAACCCGTGGTTGAAGAGGTTGTAGTGGTCAAAGAAGAAACCATTGTCATCCGCGATGTCCACTTCCAGTTCGACAAAGCCACGCTCACGCCGTCCGACAAAGACGTCCTCAACACCATTGCGACTCGCCTGAAACAGGAATCTTCCACTGCGCAACTGACCGTGACCGGTCATACCGACAGCGTGGGCAGCGATGCCTACAACAAAAAACTCTCGGATAAACGCGCGCACTCGGTGGTCGAGTACCTGATCCAGCAAGGCGTGCCACGCAGCAGCTTCGTGTCGGTAACCGGGGCCGGTGAAAGCCAGCCGGTCGCTGATAACAAAACCGCGGATGGCCGCGCGCTGAACCGTCGCACCGAAATCAAAATCAACCGTTAAATCCCTTCCGCTCCGCGGCTTGTGCAGTCGCGGATGCGGGTCTTTACTCCTGTGTAACCGGTATGGGCCGGTAACACAGGAGCTTTCACAATGAGCGTTCTCACAAGGACCGTCTTACCGGTTCTGCTGCTTGGCAGCTTGTTGACCGGTTGCGCAACTCACAGCGATGGCACTGCCCCCCTCAATCAAAGAACCTGGCCGATCTGCAGCGTCATTGGCGGACTGGTCGGTGGCGGTCTGGGCGCAATCGAAAGTGCCGGCTGGGCGGGCGGTGGTGCGGCGCTTGGGATCTTGACCGGCGGCTTGATCTGCTACGCGCAAGATGGCGATGAAGACGGCGATGGCGTATTCGATCGACGTGACCGTTGCCCGGATACCCCGGCCAACACCCCGGTCGATCACCGTGGCTGTCCGCTGCCGCAATATCCGGCCAGCGTCAAAGCCGAACCTGCTCCGGCGCAATCCGAAGTCGTGACCTTGAGTGATGCGGGCGACGTGTTATTCGCGTTCAACAAGTCCGACCTGACCCCCGCTGCGCGCAGTCAGCTGGATGCGCTGATGGCCAAGTTGCAAAACGCCGACGTGGTGAGCATCAAAGTGGTCGGTCACACCGACAGCGTGGGTTCGGATGCCTATAACCAGGCACTCTCGGAACGTCGCGCCAGCAGCGTGGCCGCGTATTTGTTGAGCCAGGGGCTGGCGCCGAACAAACTCACCAGCGAAGGCAAAGGTGAGAGTGAGCCGGTGGCCGATAACGAAACGGAAGAAGGACGCGCGAAAAACCGTCGCGTGGAAATACACATCAATCGCTAACCCCCGAAATAGAGCCGTCGGATACTTCTGACAGTTATCCGACGGCCATTCGGCGGCCTTCACGAAGAATTTTCCGTTGCCCTCTGGCGCATCCCTCGCGGAAGCCGTTACTGTGCGCCCAAAGAATAATTCTCAACGGGGGAGCGTATGAAGGTGTTTTGGGGCCTGGGGAAGTTGTTGACCCTGCTGTTCTGGCTGGTGGTGCTGGTCAATGTGCTGATGCCGTTCGTCAATCCGCTGCACCTGTTGGTCAATCTGGCTGGCGGTGCGTTGGCGGCGCTTCATGTTCTAGAGGCGCTGTTCTGTTTTCGCAGCCTTCGGGGGCGCGCCCACCCGTGGCGCGATCGCCTGAAGATTGTCTTCTTCGGCGTTTTCCACCTGCAAACCCTCCCGGCTCCTACCGCACCGAAGGCTTCCCATGCGTAAACTCTGCCTGCTCGCCGCACTCATCAGTCCACTGGCTTGCGCCCAGGTGGTCAGCGTCGAAACCAACTCCTTGATGCGTTTGCCCAGCACCGCCAGCACCTTGCAACTGGAACGGCTGGAAGTAGCCGACTACGGCACCTTGCTGATTCCATCGAACGTGACCGAAGTGACGGTCGGCGAATTGCATCTGGGGCGTGATGCGCGGATTGCCATTGTGCCGGGCGAGCAGGCGCTGGAGCTGAAAGTCAGCCGCGCCCAATTGTCTGAAGGCAGCCAGATCACCGCGCGCGGGGCGCCGGGGACTTATCTGAAGGCGGCTCGCTCCGGGCGTAACCTGAATTTGCACATCAAGGCGCTGAATGCGCCGCTGCTGTCGGTGGATGCTCGCGGCGGCGCGGGTGCGCCGGGCTTTGTCGGCCTCGATGGCGCCAACGGCCAGGCGCCGGGTTGCACCTGGGGCCAGGCCGGTCGCGGCGCCGATGGCAGTGACGGCAGCGACGGCCAGCCGGGCGCGCCGGGTGCGCTGATAAGGCTCGAAGTGCCGCGCGATTACCCGGCTGAACAGATCAAGGTTCAGGTGGCCGGCGGTGCCGGTGGCCTGGCAGGTCCTGGCGGCAAGCCGGGCGCCGGCGGCAAGGCCAAGGGCTGCTTCGTCTACAAGGCTGATGGCGGCAAGAGTGGCAAGCCGGGTGCTGATGGCCAGCCAGGGCCAGCCGGTGCGGCGGGTTCGGTGACAGTGCAGCGGTTGTAAGCGCAATAAAAACCCTGTGGCGAGGCGGCAAGCCCTGTGGCGAGGGGGGCAAGCCTCTGTGGCGAGGGGGCTTGTCGGAATGCCGCATCACCCCGTTGTGTCGCGAAGCGGCACCAAAACAGCCAACCTTTAAAACATCGGCCGTGCCGACGCGATCGCCACCAGCACCAATCCGACCAGCAAATTGATTCCCACCAACTTCCGAATATTTCCCAGCACCGCCGCACCCGCCGGCCAATCCTGCGCCGTCACCGCCGTGCGCAATTGTGGCAACAGCAACGCCTGAATCCGGATGAACAGCGTGGTCATCACCACGTACAAACCCATCATCACTTGCACATAACGCGGCGCGGTTTCAAAACCGGCGTATTGCAGATGAATCATGCCGACACCGCTGATCGGCAACAGCACTACCGCGACCCACACCCAGCGAAAAAAACCTTGAAACACTTCTGCCCACAACTTCAACCGGGCCGGGCCTTCCAACGCCTTCATCGCGGCGGGGCGCAGGACCATCCAGGCGAAAAACATGCCGCCGACCCAGACCAGGGCGGACAGGACATGCAGGGTATACACGAGGCTAAAAGCGGTCATTGAGGTACTCCGTTCTGCGCGGGATTAATTAGCGGGGTATGATAGCCGCCATCCGAAACCACTGAAAATTTATCCAGCGTTTTTTGCGCCCGACAATCCATGATCAGCACCGAACTCAAAACCACGATCCAGGGCGCCTACACGCGTTTTCTTGAAGCCAAGAGCCTCAAGCCGCGCTACGGCCAGCGCCTGATGATCGCCGAAATTGCCAAAGTCCTCGGTGACATCGACACCGACGACGAAGGCCGGCGCAGTGGCGACCCCGCGATTGTCGCGGTGGAAGCCGGCACCGGCACCGGTAAAACCGTGGCCTACAGCATGGCGGCGATCCCGACCGCGAAGGCTGCTGGCAAGCGGCTTGTCATCGCCACCGCCACCGTGGCCCTGCAAGAGCAGATCGTCTACAAGGATTTGCCCGACCTGATGCGCAACAGCGGGCTGAATTTTACCTTCGCCTTGGCCAAGGGCCGTGGGCGCTACATGTGTTTGTCCAAGCTCGACATGTTGCTCCAGGAAGGCCACGCGCAAACCGCCACCGCGCAGCTGTTCGAAGAAGAAGGCTTCAAGATCGAGGTGGATGAGGCCAGCCAGAAGCTGTTCACCAGCATGATCGAAAAGCTCGCCGGCAATAAATGGGACGGCGACCGCGACAGTTGGTCCACCGCCCTGGAAGACGCCGACTGGGCGCGCCTGACCACCGACCACAGCCAATGCACCAATCGTCATTGCCCGAACTTCGGCCAGTGCGCCTTCTACAAGGCCCGCGAAGGCATGGGCAAGGTCGACGTCATCGTCACCAACCACGACATGGTGCTGGCCGACCTGGCACTGGGCGGCGGCGCGGTGTTGCCGGACCCGCGCGACACCATCTACGTGTTCGACGAAGGTCATCACCTGCCAGACAAAGCCATCGGCCACTTCGCGCACTACACGCGCCTGCGCTCCACCGCCGACTGGCTGGAAACCACCGCCAAGAACCTCACCAAATTGCTCGCCCAACACCCGTTGCCAGGCGACTTGGGCAAGCTGATCGAACAGGTTCCCGAACTGGCGCGTGAGATCAAGACCCAGCAGCAATTCATGTTCACCGCGTGTGAGCAGGTTGCCGATTTCAAACCCGGTGAAGATGTCGAAGGCCGCGAGCGACCGCGCCACCGTTTCGTCGGTGGGGTGATTCCCGACCACATGCGTGAAATGGGTATCGAGCTGAAAAAGGGCTTTGCCCGCCTGACCGATGTGTTCACCCGGCTCACTGAATTGCTCAAGGAAGGCATGGACGGCGAGGTCAACATCGGCATCGCCAGCAACCAGGCCGAAGAATGGTATCCGCTGTTCGGCAGCCTGTTGTCCCGCTCTTCGGGCAACTGGGAGCTGTGGACCGCGTTCACCGTCGAAGACCCGGAAGACAACCCGCCCATGGCGCGTTGGCTGACGTTGGCTGAAAGCGGTTCGCTGTTTGATATCGAGGTCAACGCCAGCCCGATCCTCGCGGCCGAAATGCTTCGGCGCAACCTGTGGAACGTGGCCTATGGCGCGCTGGTGACTTCGGCGACGCTGACCGCACTCGGCACCTTCGACCGCTTCCGCATGCGCGCAGGCTTACCCAAAAAAGCCGTGACGGCCGTGGTCCCGAGCCCCTTCCATCACGCCGACGCCGGCGTGCTGCGGGTGCCGGACCTGAAAGCCGACCCGCGCGATGCGCCGGCCCACACCGCCGCGATCATTCGTGATTTGCCGGCGCTGGTCGAAGGCTCGCGCGGCACGCTGGTGCTGTTCTCCTCGCGCAAACAGATGCAGGACGTGTTCGACGGTCTGGACCGCGACTGGCGCAAGCAAGTGTTCATTCAGGGCAACCTGTCGAAACAGGAAACCCTGAACAAGCACAAGGCGCGGGTCGATGGTGGTGATTCCAGCGTCTTGTTCGGCCTGGCGAGTTTCGCCGAAGGCGTGGATTTGCCGGGCGCCTACTGCGAACACGTGGTGATCGCCAAGATCCCGTTCTCGGTGCCGGACGATCCGGTGGAAGCAGCGCTGGCCGAGTGGATCGAAGCCCGTGGCGGCAATCCGTTCATGGAAATCTCCGTGCCCGACGCCTCGCTGAAACTGGTCCAGGCCTGCGGTCGCCTGCTGCGCACCGAAGAAGATCGGGGCACCATCACCCTGCTGGATCGACGCCTGGTGACCCAGCGTTACGGCAAAGCCATCCTCAACGCGTTGCCACCCTTCCGTCGCGAAATTTCCTGATACAGCGGTGGGCAAATAAGCCCACCGCGTTGTCTATCTCTCTGCCATCGCTTTTCCACTGGCCATTGTTGGTCGTTAGGGAGAACTTCGTTCCTATGATTCGCCGTTCGTTACCTGCTGTTTTTGCCCTGATGTTCACGGCCCCATTGCTGGCGGCCCCTGCCAGCCAACAGACGCTGTTCAATTTTGTCCGCCCCGCCGATGTGGTCCGGGTGGCGACTCAGGATGCCAGCCTGCCGCAATCCAATGCAGAGCAAACAGCTGAAGGCGAAGTGCTGCGCCGGGTGACCTTCAACCCGGTGGCGCAACCGACGCTGCGCCTGACCCCGCAAACCGGTGCCTGGGACTGGTCGCAGTCGGGTGTCATGAGTTTGCGCGTGCAGAGCGCGATGAGCTGGGCGCTGACCCTGTACGTGAAAATCCAGAGCAATGACGGCAAGACCCTGATTAGCCGGGTCGACTTGCCCGCTGGCCCGGCGCAAACCCTGTTGGTGCCGCTGGTGGCGAGTTCGCCGTTGAGCCAGGGCATGAAAGCCGGGCCACCGATGCCAATGACGGTCGACGGCCAGCGGATTTTGCTGGCCAGCAGCGCCGGTGAACTGGATCGCAGCCAAGTGGTGTCGGTGACCTTGTCCATGGACCAGCCGAAAGTCGCGCAAAGCATTCTGCTTGAGCGCTTTGGTGTGCAGGACGGCGAGACCGTGACCAGCGCGGTTTATGGCGGCCTGGTAGACGCTTACGGCCAATCGACCCGCGCGAAATGGCCGGAGAAAGTCAGCAGTGATGAACAGCTCAAATCTTCTGCCGCCAAAGAACAGCAGCAACTGAAAACCTGGCTGGCCGAGCGCGATAAATCGTCGCTGGACCCGTACGGTGGCTGGAGCAAAGGTCCAGCGTTCAAGGCAAGTGGCTTCTTCCGCACCGAAAAGCGTGACGGTCGCTGGTATCTGGTGACGCCGCAAGGGCATCCGTTCTATTCGTTAGGGGTTAACACTGTCGCGCCGGACGTCAGCCAGACCTACGTGGCGGGCCGCGAGTCGATGTTCGAATCCTTGCCAAAACCCGACGAACCGCTGGCCAGTCACTTTGGCGACGGTGACAACCGTGGCGGCAACGGCGCCGATCAGGGGCGCGGCTACAACGCCGGTCGCTGGTACGATTTCTATGGCGCCAACTTGCAGCGCTTGTATGGCGAACCTTGTGCGCCGGGCAGCGAAACCAAGGCCGGTGTCGCCGAAGCGGCCAAGGCCGACGCGGCACAAGCGGCGGTCGAGAAGGCTACCGAGCAGCCCGTCGTTCCTGCCACCGCCGAAGCCGGGGTTGCCGAAGCCGCCAAGGCGGGCGCCGCCGAAGCCACCGTCGCCAACGCCGCCGAGCACAAGCCTGCCCAACCCTGCACAGCCGTGGTGGATGAACAACGCTGGGCCGGCCACACCCTGGATCGCCTGCAAGCCTGGGGTTTCAACACCGTCGGTAACTGGAGCGACCCGGCGCTGGGCAACGCGGGCCGCGTGCCCTATACCATGCCACTGTCGATCGTCGGCGATTACGCCAGCATCAGCACCGGCACCGACTGGTGGGGCGGCATGCCCGACCCGTTCGACCCGCGCTTCGCCATGGCCACCGAGCGTGCCGTGGCCATCGCCGCCCGCGATCACCGCGACGACCCCTGGCTGATCGGTTACTTCGCCGACAACGAACTGGCCTGGGCCGGTCCGGGTGATGACCCGAAAGCCCGCTACGCGCTGGCCTACGGCACTCTGAAAATGACCACTGACGTGCCGGCCAAGCGCGCGTTCCTCAAGCAACTGCGCGACAAATACCGCAATCAGGCAGGCCTGTCGAAAGCCTGGGGTATTGACCTGCCGGCCTGGGAATTGATGGAAGACCCGGGGTTCGTGCCGCCGCTGCCAAGCGCCGACCACCCGGAAATCGAAGCCGACTTCAAATACTTCCAGAAGGTGTTCGCCGACACCTACTTCAAAACCATCTCCGATTCGCTGAAATGGCACGCGCCGAACCAATTGCTGCTGGGCGGTCGTTTTGCCATCAGCACCCCGGAAGCGGTTGAGTCCTGTGCCCGGTATTGCGATGTGTTGAGCTTCAACCTGTACACCCTGCAACCGCAGGACGGTTACGACTTCGCCAAACTGCGCGCGCTGGACAAGCCGGTGCTGATCACCGAATTCAACTTCGGCTCGACGGATCGCGGCCCGTTCTGGGGCGGCGTGACACAACTGGCGAAGGAAGAAGACCGTGGCCCGGCTTACGCCAACTTCCTGAAGCAGGCGATCAGCGAGCCGTCGATTGTCGGTGTGCACTGGTTCCAGTACCTCGATCAACCGGTGACCGGACGTTTGCTGGATGGTGAAAACGGTCACTTTGGCCTGGTGGGGATTACCGATCTGCCGTTCCAGGGGTTTGTCGACAGCGTGCGCAAAAGCAACCTGGCGACCGTCGACCAATTGGGCAAAGAGGCCGAGAAGGCTAAAGCCGTGGCGGATAAAGCCAGCCATGACGCAGCAGAAGGTGGCCGAAAAGCTGAAGCCGGCAAAGGCCCGGGGCAGGGCACCGGCCATGCGGGTGGGCATTCGGGCAATGGCCATTAATTTCTGAGACCTGTGGTGAGGGGGCTTGCCCCCGTTGGAGTGCGAAGCGCTCCTGGCATTTCCTCGGCCACGCCACAAGCCAATGACATTAAATCCATGAGCAGCTCGACCGCCCGGCCCAACCCTGTTCCCAAAACCCTCAAGGGCTGGAACAATGCGGGCCACTTTGTAGAGCGTTTATCCAGGGAGTTGCGGGTGCAGATTCAGGGTCATTACGAGCTTAAGTTCGAAGCCGTGCGCGAAGCCTTCGCCGCACTGTTCGACGATCCCCAAGAACGTGGCGCGGCGCTGTGCATCCAGGTCGGCGGTGAGACCGTCGTCGACCTCTGGGCCGGGACCGCCGACAAGGACGGAACCGAAGCCTGGCACAGCGATACCATCGCCAACCTGTTCTCTTGCACCAAGACTTTCACCGCCGTCACCGCGCTGCAATTGGTGGCCGAAGGCAAGTTGCAACTGGACGCTCCGGTTGCCCGCTACTGGCCCGAATTTGCCGCCGCCGGTAAAGAATCCATCACCCTGCGTCAGTTGCTCTGCCACCAGGCCGGCCTGCCGGCGCTGCGTGAACTGCTGGCACCGGAAGCGCTTTACAACTGGCAAACCATGGTCGATGCCCTCGCGGCCGAAGCGCCGTGGTGGACGCCGGGTGAGGGCCACGGCTACGCGGCGATCACTTACGGCTGGCTGGTTGGCGAACTGCTGCGCCGTGCCGACGGTCGCGGGCCGGGCGAGTCCATCGTGGCGCGGATCGCCAAGCCATTGGGGCTGGACTTCCATGTGGGGCTGGCAGACGAAGAGTTCTACCGTGTGGCACATATCGCTCGCGGCAAGGGCAATGTCGGGGATGCGGCGGCTCAACGTTTGTTGCAAGTGACGATGCGCGAACCGACGGCGATGACCACGCGCGCTTTCACCAACCCGCCATCCGTCCTGACCAGCACCAACAAACCGGAATGGCGCCGTATGCAGCAACCGGCCGCCAACGGCCACGGCAATGCCCGCAGCCTCGCCGGGTTTTACGCTGGCCTGCTCGACGGCAGCCTGCTGGAAAGCGAAATGCTCGATGAGCTGACCCGCGAACACAGCCTGGGCGAAGACAAGACTTTATTGACCCGGACCCGCTTCGGCCTGGGTTGCATGCTCGATCAACCGGACGTCGCTAACGCCACTTACGGCCTCGGCCCACGTGCGTTCGGCCATCCGGGCGCTGGCGGCTCCATCGGTTTTGCTGATCCGGAACACGATGTCGCCTTCGGTTTTGTGACAAATACCCTGGGGCCGTACGTCTTGATGGATCCGCGCGCGCAAAAACTTGCGCGAGTACTGGCCACTTGTCTGTAAACCCCGCTCAAGGGGCCCGGAACCGGAACCCGACGGCCTTTTCAGTTTCAAAGTGTCTGTTTATGCGGGCCAGTGCGGTCTGATTTTTATTACTTCATTTTTGTGGATATCCAATGTCATCCAAACCAACGCTCGCTCTGGCCCTGTGCTTCGCCATTACCGGTTGTGCACAGACCCCAAAAAATGATGCCGATGGCGGCAGTTGGTGGCCGTTCGGCTCTTCCGACAAAGTGGCTGCGAAAGAACCCGCCCCGGCTCCAGCCCCAGCCCCGGCGCCGCTGAAACCTGCGGCAACTGCCCCGGTGGCCAAGGCTGAAAGCTCGAATCCGTGGTACTGGCCGTTTGGCTCTGACGAAGTGCTCGACAAAAAGCCTGAAGTAAAACCTGAAGCCAAGCCTGTCGAAGTGGCCAAGGCGGACGCCGATACCGGTGCCAAGTGGTGGTGGCCGTTCGGTGGTAAAGATCAACCGGCCGCCAAAGCCGTGCCGATGCCGGACCCGCAAGTGACCCAGGCCTGGCTCGACGATTACGAACCGCGCCTGCGCGAAGCGATCAAGGACAGCAACCTGCAACTTGAACGTCGCGAAAACGTGTTGGTGGTGATTGCGCCGGTAGAAGGCTCGTTCAACCCGGACCGTCCGGCCATGTTGCTGCCAGTCACCCTCGGCCCGTTCACGCGTGTCGCGAAAATCCTCGAAGTCGATCCGAAAACCGCAGTGCTGGTGCTCGGTCACAGTGACACCTCGGGTGTGGCACCGGCCAACGTGAAGCTGAGCCAGGAACGTGCGCAGGCCGTCGCCGCGATTTTCCGCCTCAGCGGCTTGCAACGTGATCGCCTGATGCTGCGCGGCATGGGCGGCGATGCCCCGCGTGCGGCCAACGACAGCGTTGAAGGTCGCGCACTGAACCGTCGCGTGGAGCTGCTGGTGACCCCGCAAAACACCATGGTCGCGCTGCTCAGCAAGTACAACATGCCGGCGCCGGCGCCCGTGCGGATGGTCGCGGCTCAGGACGTCAAGCCAGCGGCGGCACCTGTTGCCCCTGCGCCCGCCGCGAAAAAAGCCGCAGCGCCTGCCGCGCAAAAGGCCCCGGCGAAAAAAGCCGCTGCCAAGGCTCCAGCGAAGAAAGCCCCGGTCAAAGCGGCGACGCCGGCGAAGAAAACCGCACCCGCCAAAGCCGCTGCCGCTGACAAGAAAGTCGCCGCAGCCGATGCGGCCAAGCAGTAATTCGTTAACCAAAAGGAATGCGTCATGACCCAGGCCCTGGCTGATATGCGCCGCGACTACACCCGAGATGGCCTGACCGAGGCGCAAGCGCCGGCCGAGCCGTTCGCGCTGTTCCATCAGTGGTTCGCCGACGCGGTGAAAACCGAGCAGGCACCGGTGGAAGCGAACGCGATGACCGTGGCCACGGTCGATCAGGACGGTCGACCGCATTGCCGCATTCTGTTGCTCAAAGGCCTGGACGCGCAGGGCTTCACCTTCTTCACCAACTACGACAGTGCCAAAGGGCAGCATCTGGCGGCGAACCCGTTCGCGGCCATGAGCTTTTTCTGGCCCACCTTGGAGCGCCAGGTGCGTATCGAGGGGCGGGTGGTGAAGGTCTCGCCTGAAGAATCCGACGCTTACTTCCAGGTTCGTCCGCTGGGCAGTCGCCTGGGTGCCTGGGCCTCGCCGCAAAGCCGGGTGATCGCCGATCGCGCCGAGCTGGAAGCGTTGCTCAAAACTACCGAGCAACGTTTCAGCGATACTCAGCCGCATTGCCCGGAGCATTGGGGTGGCTACCGCTTGTTACCCGAGCGTATCGAGTTCTGGCAGGGCCGTCCGAGCCGTCTGCACGATCGCCTCAACTACCGTTTGCAGGACGCCGAGTGGATTCTTGAGCGTCTGGCACCCTAGGGCGTCTTCCGATCGGGAAAGCCTGCGGCAGCGCTTTCAAGCCATTGCGGCAGGTCCCGACGCTTGATCTTCTGCGCGTGAGCGTTCGCCAATTGCTCAAGCATGAAGGCTTTTTTCTGCTCGTTCTGGCCCGCCAGGGCCAACGCCAGATCGCGATCCATCCAGCGTTTGATCCGCACGTACAACCACCCGTGGAAGTACAAACCGGCGACGGTCGTGACGACAATGATGAAGTAATCCATGAAAATCCTTGGGTCAATGGCGCGTATTTCTGATTTTGCCGCTACTGTGTGTGAGTTCCGAGGCCCCTGTACCGGGCCTGAATGAAACCAATTTTATCCGGGCGATGCCGTGACAGGCGTCAAGCCGCGGAGTTTAATGAACACCTGTCCTTTGGAGTTGATGCTATGCGTAAGTCTGTTCTGCTGGTTGCTTCCTTTTCCACGATGGCGATGTTGCTCACTGGCTGCCAATCGAGCCTGACCGGTGACTCCTACTCCCGTGACGAAGCGCGTCGTGTGCAGACGATTCGCATGGGCACCATCGAATCCCTGCGCCCAGTGAAAATCGAAGGCACCAAGACCCCAATCGGCGGCATCGCCGGTGCAGCGGTCGGCGGTGTTGGCGGCAGCGCCATCGGCGGCGGCAAAGGCAGCATCGTTGCTGCTGTGATCGGCGCGGTCGCTGGCGGCCTGATCGGCTCGGCCACTGAAGAAGGCCTGACCCGTACACAAGGCGTGGAAATCACCGTCCGCGAAGACGACGGCAGCATGCGCGCCTATGTGCAGCAGGTTCAGGAAAACGAAGTATTCCGCGTTGGCGAGCGGGTGCGGATTTCCACTGTTGGTGGCACGAGCCGCGTTTCGCACTAAGCGGATAACCGGTAAAAGAAAACCCCGATCAGGTGACTGGTCGGGGTTTTTTGTTTTGTCGGGGTTTTTCAGGACAGAGCCCGGGGACCTATGAAGTACTCCAGGCCTTCAGGGAAGTTGGCCTTGAGTAGTTCTGAAATCTGTTTGACCTGGCTATCTGTCAGCTCAAGCTCTCCAGGCTCTATCTTTTCTAAAGATTTCGATTCTGTCAGATAGGCGAGGGCTTGGTTTAAGTCGTTGTCCTTGATCGTGAGCTCAAATTGCAATGAGTCATCTTGTTTATCGTCTGGAAGAAAACCGGTGATGGATAGGTAGCGCATATTTTCCCCTTGAGTCATCTAGGGGTCGTTCTGCATGGTTTTGCAGGTTTGGTTTGTTCGCCTGTGATGTGATTGAACTCTCCTAAGTGGTTCCCTAACTTGTCATATCGCTCATTGCGTCGTAGGCGTTTTGGCGGGCGTCGCGATCGGCCAGTTCTGTGGCCGTCATGAAGCGATGGGTGACGTGATGTCCGTCGCCGGACGGCGGGTTTTTAACCCTGGGGATATCCTTGTTGCCAGCCACTGATCTTCCTTTCGTTCGTCCGTGCACAACCCCTGAAAAGGAGCTGTGCGACGTTAACGAACGGGGTTAATCGTGGCTGTAGGACGAATCCTTGATATCGCTCAGAGGATTCGCTTTCGCTCAGGACCGCAGCGCGGTGCTGTTGCGACTGGCCGCTGCCGTGACCACATACCCGATCAATGCCGCCAATATCGAACCGGTCAAAATGCCCATCCGGTCCATCCCGGCGTATTCACTGACACCCGGCTCGAAAGCCAGCGAACCGACAAACAGGCTCATGGTGAAGCCGATTCCGCAGAGAATGGCCACCCCCAGCACCTGGCCCCAATTGGCGTTTTGCGGCAGGGCGGCGATCCCGGTCTTGACCGCGAGCCAGGTCAGGCCGAATACACCGAGGGTCTTGCCGAGCAACAGGCCGACCGCGATGCCCATCGGCACGTGGTGGGTGAAGCTTTCGGGGGTTACGCCGGTCAGGGACAAGCCGGCATTGGCGAAGGCGAACAGCGGCAGAATGCCGTAGGCCACCCACGGGTGCAGCGCATGTTCGAGGGTCAGCAGCGGCGACGGTTCGGCGTTTTTCGTGCGCAGTGGTATGCAGAACGCCAACGTGACACCGGCCAGCGTGGCGTGGACGCCGCTTTTGAGTACGCAGACCCAAAGAATCAGGCCGATGATCATGTACGGCCCGAGCTTGACCACGCCGAGCCGGTTCATCGCGATCAATGCCACGATGCACGCCGCGGCCAGTGCCAGCGAAAGGGTCGACAGGGTGCCGGAGTAGAAGATCGCAATGACGATGATGGCGCCGAGGTCGTCGATGATCGCGAGGGTCATCAGGAACAGTTTCAGCGACACCGGCACACGCTTGCCGAGCAGGGCCAGTACACCGAGGGCGAACGCGATGTCGGTGGCCATCGGAATGGCCCAGCCACCGAGGGCTGTCGGGTCTTCGCGGTTGAGAAACCAGTACACCAGCGCCGGCACCACCATGCCGCCAATGGCTGCCGCGCCGGGCAGGACGATCTGCGACGGCTTGGACAGCTGGCCGTCGAGGACTTCGCGTTTCACTTCCAGGCCGATCAACAGGAAGAACAGGGCCATCAGCCCGTCGTTGATCCACAGCAGCGCCGGTTTGGCGATTTGCAAGGCACCGACCTGGGCCACCACCGGAGTTTCCAGAAAACTGGCGTACAGCCACGACAGCGGGGAGTTGTTGATGATCAGCGCCAGAGCGGCCGCGGCGATCAACAGCAGACCGCTGGCAGCTTCCAACTGAAAGAAACGCGTGAAAGTGCTACGCAGAGGCAAGGTCGCTCTCCATCAGTAATCAAAAAGGTGGCACACCCTAACCCGTACCGTTAGTTGTTAAAACAAAAGTTATATTCTTTTTTGTTATATGCCGTTGCGACGCAGAGACCAGGCACGGTGCTGAGCCTAGCAGTTGCCGGACGTATTGGAGCTCAGCTGTATCTGTGCGTGACGCGGGTTTTTTCCTAAGCTTGCGAACTGAGCCTGGCGACCCGGCCGACTCTTGCCCGATTCAACGAGAAAACCATCATGAGCGACAACCGACAGTGGGCCCGCGAAGCCATCCGGATCATCGAAGCCGACTTCCAGCGTAGCGCCGACACCCACCTGATCCCTTTGCCGCTGCCGGGTTTTGCGGGCATCGAGTTGTATTTCAAGGATGAGTCGAGTCATCCCACCGGCAGCCTGAAACATCGACTGGCGCGCTCGCTGTTCCTTTACGCGTTGTGTAACGGCTGGCTGAAACCCGGCGCGCCGGTGATTGAAGCGTCGAGTGGTTCGACCGCCATTTCCGAGGCGTACTTCGCCCGGTTGCTGGGCTTGCCGTTTATTGCGGTGATGCCGGCGACCACCTCCAAGGAGAAGATCGCGCAGATCGCCTTTTACGGCGGCAAGAGTCATCTGGTCGACGATCCGACGCAGATCTACGCCGAATCCGAGCGTCTGGCGCGCGAGCACGACGGGCATTTCATCGACCAGTTCACCTATGCCGAGCGCGCCACTGACTGGCGGGCGAACAACAACATCGCCGAATCGATTTTCCATCAGATGCGTTTCGAGAAGCACCCGGAGCCGAGCTGGCTGATTTCCAGCCCCGGCACCGGCGGCACCACCGCCACGCTGGGTCGCTACGTGCGTTATCGCCAGCACGGCACGCGTGTCTTGTGCGCCGATGCCGAGCGTTCGGTGTTCTTCGATTTCTACAAGACGGGCGATGCCAGCCTGCGCCTGGACCACGGTTCGCGAATCGAAGGCATTGGCCGGCCTCGGGTTGAGGCGTCGTTCCTGCCCAAGGTGATTGATGCGATGGTCAAAGTGCCGGACGCACTGTCGCTGGCGGCCATGCATTACCTGGCGCAGCACCTGGGACGTCGTGTTGGCGGGTCGAGCGGGACCAACCTGATCGGTGCGTTGATGGCGGCCGGGCAGATGGCGGCGGCGGGGGAGACGGGGTCTATCGTGGCGATTCTGTGTGATGGCGGCGAGCGTTATGAAACCAGCTATTACGATCAGGACTGGCTCAAGGCCCAGGGGTATGAATTGAGTGAGTTGATGAATGCGGTGGCGGCAACCGTCGAACGCGGTGAACCGCTGCCAGCGAGCGTGCTGCGCGCCAACATCTGACGCACCCTAAACTGTGGGAGCGGGCTTGCTCGCGAATACGGTCTGACATTCAACGAAAGTGTTGACTGATCCACCGCTTTCGTCGGATCGCCGCCCGGAGCAAGCCCGCTCCCACAAGGTTCTGCTCCGGATCAGGCTTCGAGCCCCAGGATGTCTCGGGCAACCGCTTCGGCGATGCGAATCCCGTCCACGCCCGCCGACAGAATCCCGCCCGCGTAACCCGCGCCTTCGCCCGCCGGGAACAAGCCCTTCACGTTCAGGCTCTGCATCGACTCGTTCCGGGTGATTCGCAGCGGCGACGACGTGCGCGTCTCGATGCCGGTCAACACCGCGTCGTGCAGCGAGTAACCACGAATCTGTTTCTCGAACGCCGGCAAGGCTTCGCGGATGGCTTCGATGGCAAACGCCGGCAAGGCCAACGCCAGATCGCCCAAGGCAACGCCCGGTTTGTAGGACGGCTCGACACTGCCCAATGCGGTGGATGGCTTGCCCGCGATGAAATCGCCGACCAGTTGCGCCGGCGCTTCGTAGTTGCTGCCGCCCAGCACAAACGCGTGGGATTCCAGGCGTTCCTGCAACTCGATGCCCGCCAGCGGACCGCCCGGGTAATCGACTTCCGGGGTGATGCCGACGACGATGCCGGAGTTGGCGTTGCGCTCGTTACGCGAGTATTGGCTCATGCCGTTGGTGACCACGCGCCCCGGCTCGGACGTCGCCGCGACCACGGTGCCGCCCGGGCACATGCAGAAGCTGTAGACCGAACGGCCGTTCTTGGCGTGGTGCACCAGTTTGTAGTCGGCGGCGCCCAGTTTCGGGTGGCCGGCGTACTTGCCCAGGCGTGCGCGGTCGATCAGCGATTGCGGGTGTTCGATGCGGAAACCCACCGAGAACGGCTTGGCCTCCATGAACACGCCACGGCCGTGGAGCATGCGGAAGGTATCGCGGGCGCTGTGGCCGAGGGCCAGAATCACGTGTTTCGAATGAATCTGTTCGCCGCCATCGAGCTCGACGCCGACCAGTTGACCGTCCTCGATCAACACATCGGTGACGCGTTGCTGGAAGCGCACTTCACCGCCGAGCGCACGAATCTGCTCACGCATGTTTTCGACCACGCCGGTCAGGCGGAATGTACCGATGTGCGGTTTGCTGACGTAGAGGATTTCTTCCGGCGCGCCAGCCTTGACGAACTCATGCAGGACTTTGCGGCCGATGAATTTCGGGTCCTTGATCTGGCTGTAGAGCTTGCCGTCGGAGAAGGTGCCCGCGCCGCCTTCGCCAAACTGCACGTTGGACTCGGGGTTGAGCACGCTTTTGCGCCACAGGCCCCAGGTGTCCTTGGTGCGCTGACGGACTTCAGTGCCGCGCTCCAGAATGATTGGCTTGAAGCCCATTTGTGCCAGCAGCAGCCCGGCGAAAATCCCGCACGGGCCGAAACCGACGACCACCGGGCGTTGCGCGAGATCGGCCGGCGCCTGGCCGACCACTTTGTAGCTGACATCCGGCGCGACGTTGACGTTACGGTCATCGGCGAACGTGTGCAGCAACGCCGCCTCATCCTTGGCGGTGAGGTCGATGGTGTAGATGAAGCACAGTTCGGAGGATTTTTTGCGCGCATCGTAGCTGCGCTTGAACAAGGTGAAATCGAGCAGGTCATCACTGGCGATGCCCAGGCGCTGCACGATGGCAGGACGCAGGTCTTCTTCAGGATGGTCGATCGGCAGCTTGAGTTCGGTGATTCGTAACATGACAGGATCCGGTTCGCGGGGCGCACAACTGCGCCAAGGCGTTTGAAGCCCGCGATTATAAGCCTCAAAGGATGATCCCCGTGAGGCTAAAACGATCAGTCGTTACGCGAGCCGCCGAAATACCCGCAGCCGCGCTGCACCTGCCCGTCAACGCGCAGTTCAGCGCTCATGGACTCGATGGCGCCGGTGGTGCTGTCGACGCAACGTTGCGGCGCGACCCACAGTTCGATGCGCTGGTTGTTGGCTTCGGTGCTGAGATTGAAACGGCCATCGCCCAATTGTTCTTCAACATACGGCACCGCCAGCGGTGGCTGGCCCGCACGGTCGACCACCATGCCTTTGCCGCTAACCTTGACGTTCCATTCCGGCGAGTGCCCGGCAGCACGCAGGATCAGCAGTTTGAAATTGGGATCGTCGCACGCGGTGCCCGAACGTTCGATGCGGTACAGCTGCTCCAGGTCGAGGCGGCTGTCGGCGCCATTGCCGACGATGCGACCGCGCACATCGGCAAACAGTTTGGCTTGTCCATCGGCGAGGCTCGCCGCTTCCTGCAGAACGCTGGTGCCGCCGGTGTCGTTGACCACATAACTGCGCTGTTCATTGCACGGCTGAAACAACAGCTTGCCGTCCGCCGCGGTCAACTGGCCCTGCATGCGGGTCTGCCCCACGTGGGAGGCGCTTTCGCGCGGGCCATCGAGCAACTGACAGGCGGCAAACAGCGGGAGCAGGGCAACAACGACTAAGGAACGGGCGACACGCATCTTTGGTTCTCCAGACAAGTGCCGCCACGTTACTCAGGCGAGCCTGCGATCACAAGGCTTGTGTGTCAGGCATTGAGTTGCGCGGTGCGTCCCAGCATAGTGGCGACCTTGTCCAGGATCGGGCCCACTTCGGCATGCACCCACCTTCGTCGGTTTTCCCCAAACGGCTTTATGCACTGGACGCTTTGCGCGGTATCGCGGCGTTGGCGGTGGTGTTCTGGCACTGGCAGCACTTCTTCTTTCAAGGGGCACTGCCGGGGCCACTGCTCACCGAACAGCAACCGTTGTACAACGTGTTCTCATTGTTTTATCGACACGGTGGCGATGCGGTCGCGTTGTTCTTCAGCCTTTCGGGGTTCATCTTTTTCTGGCTGTTCGGGCAGGCGGTGGCGCGGCGGCAATTGACCGGGAAACAGTTTTTCATTGAGCGATTCAGCCGGATTTATCCGCTGCACCTGGCAACCTTCGCGGCCGTTGCCTTTTTGCAGATGGCCTACACACGGTATACGGGTCATGCCTTTGTCTATCCGTTCAATGACCTCTATCACGCTGCGCTAAACGTATTTCTGGCTCCGGCGTGGGGCTTCGAGCAAGGCTGGTCATTCAACGGGCCGGCCTGGTCGATCTCAATAGAAGTGCTGCTCTACGCGGCGTTTTTCCTGCTGTGGCGTTATTCGCCGTTTCCGCTATTGATCAGCATGGTGTTGATCGCCGTGGCCGCTTGCCTCTTTCCTGCGCAGTACAAACTTACCCTTGGCGTGTTCAGTTTTTTCTGTGGAGGCGTGGGTTATCTCGCGGTGACGTGGTGGCTGCAACGGGCACCCGCACGCTGGGTGGGCAGTGGCTTGACGATGTTGTGCGTGGCGGGCTGGTGGCTATTCGGCGCTGATCAGCCGTTGATCAAGTTTGCGTTGCTGTTTCCGCTGACGATCATGGCCATTGCCGCCTGTCATCAACTACTCGAACCGGTGGCCCGACGCTTGGCGTGGCTGGGCGACATCAGCTACGCCGCCTATTTGCTGCACTTTCCGCTGCAAATCATTGCGGCGCTGCTGGCTGACAAATTTTTCCAGGGGCGCGGCGTGTTTTATCAGCCGTGGACACTGCTGCTGTTCTTTGCGGTGTTGATCGGTGCCAGCCTGATCTGCCATCGCGTGTTCGAGCGGCCGATGCAACAGTGGCTGCGGCGGTTGGGGCATGAACGCCTGGCGAGCGGTGCAATCGCTCGCCAGTAACGCGCGGGTCAGCGAGGTCGTTCAGACGTGAAAGGTCTGACCTGTTTGCAGGCCTTCGACGCTTTTGGCGTAGGCCAGTGCCACATCCGCTGCGGGAACCGGCTTGTAGCCACGGAAGTATGGCGCGTAGCTGCCCATGGCTTCGAGCAGCACGGTCGGGCTGATCGAGTTCACCCGCAGGCCGCGTGGCAGTTCGATGGCGGCAGCGCGCACGAAGCTGTCAATCGCGCCGTTGACCAGTGCCGCCGAGGCACCGCTGCGAATCGGGTCGTGGCTGAGCACGCCAGTGGTGAAGGTGAACGAGGCGCCATCGTTGGCGAACTCACGGCCGATCAGCAGCAAATTGACCTGGCCCATCAGCTTGTCTTTCAGGCCCAGGGCAAAGCTGTCCGAGGTCATTTCGCCCAGCGGGGCGAAGGTCACGTTGCCGGCGGCGCAGACCAGCGCATCGAACTTGCCGGTTTGTTCAAACAGCTTGCGGATCGAGGCGCTGTCGCTGATATCCACATTGAAGTCACCGCTGTTACGGCCAATGCGGATGACCTCATGACGTTGCGACAACTCTTTGTCGACGGCCGAACCGATGGTGCCGCCTGCGCCTATCAAAAGAATTTTCATCGTGCTGTTCCTCGAAGTGGTTGAACGAGGCCTCAGTCTAGAGTGGATTTTTCGATTGATAAGCGTGCTAATAGGCAACCTTTGGTTTTCAAATGGAAACAATCCATGAGTGAGATGGACGATCTGGCGGCGTTTGCAGTGCTGATCGAGGCCGGGAGTTTTACCCTGGCCGCTCAGCAATTGGGTTGCAGCAAGGGGCAACTGTCCAAGCGCATCAGCTTGCTGGAAGCGCGGTTTTCGGTGGTGCTGCTGCAACGCACCACACGCCGTTTGAGTCTGACGGCAGCCGGCGCGGCGCTGTTGCCCCAGGCGCAGGCGCTGGTGGTCCAAGTCGAGAGGGCGCGTCAGGCATTGGCGCGCTTGAAAGACGACATGGCCGGGCCGGTGCGGATGACGGTGCCGGTGTCGCTGGGAGAAACCTTCTTTGATGGTTTGTTGTTGGAGTTTTCCAGCAAGTACCCGCAAGTGCAGATTGAGTTGGACCTCAACAACAGTTATCACGATTTATCCCGCGATGGTTTTGACCTGGCGGTGCGCTCCGAGGTAGGCAACGACGAACGCCTGGTGGCCCGACCGCTCTTGGCCTGGCACGAAATGACCTGTGCCAGCCCGGCCTATCTTGAGCAATACGGCGAACCGACGACGCCCCAGTCCCTGGCCGAACACCACTGCCTGCTCAACAGCCATTACAGCGGCCGCGAAGAATGGCTGTATCACCAGCAACACGAATTATTGCGGGTTCGTGTGTCGGGGCCGTTCGCCAGCAACCATTACAGCTTGCTGAAAAAAGCCGCACTGGCCGGCGCCGGCATTGCGCGATTGCCGTCGTACCTGCTGCAAGCGGAATTGGCTGACGGGCGATTGCGCTGGTTGCTGCGCGACTATCAGACGCGGCGCATGCCCATGTACCTGGTGCATCCGTATCAGGGCGGTTTGCCGAAACGCACGCAAGTGCTGGCGGATTATCTGATGGGCTGGTTCAAGCGCAGCGGCGAGGCGCTGGATCGACTTTGAGTCTGCACGCCGACCCTGGGAGCGGGCTTGCTCCGGGCGGCGATCCGACGAAAGCGGATTATCAGACACATCAATGCTGACTGGCCCACCGCTTTCGCGAGCAAGCCCGCTCCCACAGGGGATCTCCATTGTTTTGGGGGGTGTGGCAGGCACAAAAAAACGGCCCGAAGGCCGTTTTTTGTTTTACCGCAAAACCTCATCCACCCAGATACGCTTCGCGCACTTTCGGATCAGTCAGCAGCGCTTCGCCAGTGCCTTGCATCACCACCCGGCCGTTTTCCAGAACGTACGCACGGTCAGCGATTTTCAGCGCCTGGTTGGCGTTCTGTTCGACCAGGAACACCGTCACGCCATCCTTGCGCAGCTGTTCGATGATGTCGAAGATCTGCTGGATGATGATCGGCGCCAGGCCCAGCGACGGCTCATCGAGCAGCAGCAGTTTGGGTTTGCTCATCAGCGCACGGCCGATGGCGAGCATTTGCTGTTCGCCGCCGGACATGGTGCCGCCGCGTTGGGCAAAGCGTTCTTTCAGGCGTGGGAAAAGTCCGAGAACCTTGTCCATCTGTTCCTGATAATCGCCCTTGTCGGTGAAGAATCCGCCCATGGCGAGGTTCTCTTCCACGGTCAGGCGCGCAAACACCCGACGACCTTCCGGCACGACGGCGATGCTTTTACGCATGATCTGCGACGAGTCCTGGCCGACGAGCTCTTCACCCATGTAGCGGATGCTGCCGCTGTGGGCTTGCGGCGAACCGCAGAGGGTCATCAGCAGGGTCGACTTGCCGGCACCGTTGGCGCCGATCAGGGTCACGATCTCGCCCTGGCGGACTTCGACGTTGACGCTGTGCAGCGCCTGGATCTTGCCGTAGAAGGTGGAAACGTTTTCACCGAAGAAGTCTTGCTCGGCAGGTAACGCGAATAGTCAGCCACGTAAGGGCCGAAGGCGATCTGCCA